>JAHJDR010000094.1 GCA_018812345.1 bacterium
AACAAAACTCTCTACAAAACAAAAAAAAACTTATGGAAGAATTGTCAAAGGAACTAGGGTCTCCCTGTTCTTCTAAAGTAAAACAAGAAAAACGAGGATTCTGGGAGAAATTTGTGGAAGATTGATTCGGTTTTCGTTTACCGTTTACCGTATGAGAATACGGAAACCGGACAACGGAAACCGGAAACCGGACAACGGACAACGGAAACCGGATAACGGAAAACGAAAACCGGACAACGAATTTAAAACTTTTTTATTAGTTAAGCGTATTAGTTTTCAATACATACGAAGATAAAGGAGATTCATATGAATCAAGATCTTAACCAACTTACAGAAAAAGTAAAAGTGGCTCATTTGAAATTGGCAGAAGTTAATGAAGAGGTGAGTAAAGTAATTGTTGGGCAAAAATATATGTTAGAGCGTTTGATGATGGGCGTTCTTTTAGGAGGGCATATTCTTGTGGAAGGCGTACCCGGACTTGCTAAGACAACGGCTGTACGTGCTTTAGCTGATGTGATTTCAGCTCAATTTCAACGTATCCAATTTACACCTGACATGTTACCTGCCGATGTGATGGGAACACAGATTTACAATCCCAAGACACAAGAGTTTTTTATTAAAAAAGGGCCCTTGTTTCATAATATTATTCTCGCAGATGAAATTAACAGGGCGCCAGCAAAAGTGCAAAGTGCTCTTTTAGAAGCCATGCAGGAAAAACAAATTACAATTGGGGAAGAATCTTTTAAGTTGGAAGAACCCTTTATTGTTTTGGCTACACAAAATCCCATTGAACAAGAAGGCACCTATCCTTTGCCTGAAGCACAACTCGATCGCTTCATGCTCAAACTGAATATTTCTTATCCCACAAAAGAAGAAGAACTTATCATTATGAATCGCTTTTCCCGTAAGGAAAATGTGGCCATCAATACAAAAATTTCGCCAGAGCAAGTGCTTACACTGAGACAGCTTGTTGAAGAAATTTACATTGACCCCAAAATTAATGATTACATTATTAATCTCATTTTTGCGACACGTGACCCTAAAAAACTTGGTTTAGGTCTTGAGCGTTATATCGCCTTTGGTGGTAGTCCACGCGCTAGCATTAATTTAAATCGTGCTAGCCGTTGCTATGCTTTTTTACAAGGGCGTGCTTATGTGGTTCCTCAAGATGTGAAGACAATGGCTCATGATGTTTTGCGACACCGTATTCTCCTCACCTATGAAGCAGAAGCTGAAGGCTTGAGCACAGATGATATTATTCAAAAGATTTTGGATAATGTAGAAGTTCCTTAAGACGTCGCTCGTTGCTCGTCGTTCGTCGCTCGTAGTGACGAGATAGTGAACTATCGTGATAATGGGAATAATCGTAAAAAACGATGTCTCGACTGTATCGACTGTCTCGAAAAGAGAGACGTGAGACGTGAGACATGAGACGTGAGACGCAAAGTGCTATCACCCGAACTATTAAAAAAAATCGATTCTATTTTTATTCGCAGTCGTCATCGCGTGACAGATGTCTTTGCCGGTGAATATGAAAGCGCTTTTAGGGGGCGTGGTATTGAGTTTGAAGAGTTTCGTGAGTATGTCCCTGGTGATGATGTCCGTCAAATAGATTGGCACGTGACAGCGCGTATGGACAAGCCTTTTGTAAAGGTTTTTCGTGAAGAACGTGAACAAACAATATTTTTCCTTGTTGATGCTTCGAAAAGTCTTTTATTTGGAAAAACACGTAATAAATTGGAAGTGGCCACAGAAATAGCTGCTTTGCTTTCTTATGCTGCCATTAAAAGCAATGACAAGGTTGGTTTGCTCATTTTTTCTGATCAAATCGAAAAATACATCCCCCCTAAAAAAGGGCGGGGACATGTCTGGAATATTATTGCTACATTGCTTACGCATAAACCTCAGGGCACGAAGACAGATCTAAAAGCTGCTATTCAATTCTTTTTAGAAGTGGCCCATCGTCGTACATTTTGTTTTTTGATTTCTGATTTTATTGACGTGGCTTATCAGGATGCCTTAAAAGTGGCAGGTTTTAAACATGAGTTTGTTGTGATGCGCATTTTAGATCAATTAGAAAGAAAAATGCCCCGTGGGGCTTTGATGGATTTTGAAGATCTGGAAACGGGAAAAACATTGTCCACAGATATGTCAGGATCACAAAGCTGGTTTGACCGAGCCTATCAAGAGCAAACAAAGGAGCTAACGCATTTTATGGGCACCCATCGTATAGATTTTTTGGATCTAAAAGTTGATGACGATTATGTTGAGACCTTATTACGGTTTTTTATGAAGCGAGAGAAGAAAAGATGAAACGTGTTATTCCAGAATCAATAGATCAAATGACCGATATCATTGATATTGAGGGAATTGTTCATTCTCCTTGGTTGTCATTTCTTAAAACAGCTCTCGTAATAGCTGTGTTGCTTTTTGTTGTGGCCTTGGTTTCTTATATTATTTGGAAAATAGTCAAAAAAATAAAAGCCAAAAAGGAGGCTCTCTATATCTCGCCTGACGAGGAAGCTCTTTCTGGCTTAAGTCGTATCAAAAATAAAAAATACCTCGAACAAAACCAATGGCAGTATTATTATTTTGATTTAGATGAGGTGTTACGCCGTTATATTTTTCGTCGTTTTCATGTGGATGTTTTAGATAAAACATTTGAAGAAATACGTTTCATTGAAAAAAAGAATGTTCATCTAAAAAGTTTTAGAGATTTTTGGAGTCGTGCCCAAATGATAAAATTTGCTAAAAGACCTTCGACTCCAGATGATTGTGAGAAGGATTTTAAGGTTGTGAGAGATTTTGTTTTGAGGACAAAGGAGCTAGATAAAAGAGAAGAACCAATTTCAATAGCCAATAATCAATAATGAATACACAATATCCAAGTAAGTCTTTAAATGGATATTGGATATTGGATTTGAATATTGATTATTGAGCTTGGTTAAGATTTTTTAAGTATGCAAAACGCATTCTTCCAATTCCATTCCCCTTGGTATTTTCTATTAGTCATTGTCGCTATAGGATTACTTGTTTTTGATATTCACAAGCTTCATGCGCTCAAGTTTAAAATTAGTTCTGTAAAGCTGGTCAAAAGAGGGCAGAGGAGCATCCGTTATTATCTAGAATTTGTAGCACCGCTTATTAGGTTTGTGGCACTTATACTTCTTATCGTGGGGTTGGCAAGACCGCAGTGGGGTAATGAATACCAAGAGATTAGCAGTGAAGGAATTGATATTGTTCTCGCGCTTGATACATCAGGTAGTATGAGTGCACTCGATTTGCGGTTAGAAGGTAAAACCACCAATAGATTAGAAGTGATAAAATCTGTTGTGAGTGAATTTATTGATGGGCGAGCTTATGATCGTATGGGCATGGTCATATTTGGAACAGAAGCTTATACGCAATGCCCCTTAACCCTAGATCATGAAATTTTAAAAGGGTATTTAGATCTTATTGAAATAGGCATTGTTGGAGAGGCAACAGCTATTGGCAATGCTCTAGCCACGAGTGTAAAGCGTTTGCTCGATTCAAAAGCAAAGTCCAAGATTATTGTGTTGTTAACAGACGGTGATAATACAGCCGGTAAAATATCACCCTTAGCCGCAGCAGAACTAGCAAAAGAACACGATATAAAAGTCTATACAATTGCAGTAGGGCGTAGAGGGGCTGTGCCCATGCCTGTACAAACCCCCTTTGGTGTGCGTGTTATTTCTCAAGAGCTCAAGCTTGATGAGGAAAGTTTGCAAAAAATTTCATCGATTACCAATGGTGAATATTATCGTGCGGATAGCACAACGGCTTTGAAAGATATTTATGATACGATTGATAAATTAGAAAAGTCAGAGGTTCAGGTAGAAGAGTTTACTGAATATAAAGAAATGTATTTAGCTTTTGTCATCCCCGGCATTCTCCTTCTTTTGTTAGCCTGGATATTACAAAGGACTATTTTTTTGAGAATACCATAGAACGATCCGATGAGCCAACGATCCGACGCACCGATGAATTCATCGGCGCATCGGAGCATTGGTGCATCGGAGCATACAAAATGCAATTTGAGTTACACAGTGCCATCTGGTTTTTTTGGCTTGTTCCTATTTTGCTTATTTTGTTTGTTCTCTTTGAGAAGAAACTAAAGGCTGTTCTTTATCGTCTTTTTTCGCCAGCACTCTTGCGTGAACGCATGCCTGATTTTTCGTCTTTCTCTTATATATTAAGATTTATTTTATTGCTTTTAGCGGTGGTGTTTTTGGGCTTGGCCTTACTCAAGCCCTACACAGATTATGAAATGCGTGAAATCAAACGCAAAGGTGTTGATATATACTTTCTTGTCGATGTGTCTCAGTCCATGATGGCGCAAGATATAAAACCAAATCGTATGATGCGTGCGCGTCGCGAAATTATTGATTTCATGAAAAATGTAAAAGGGGATCGTGTTGGGTTAATTGGTTTTGCAGGAGAATCATTTGTTTTTGTCCCACTGACTGGTGATTATGCAGCCTTTCGCATGTTTATTAATGAACTCAAACCAGAGGCTATTCCTGTTCAGGGAACAGACATTAGAGGTGCTATTGAGAAGGCTGTTAAGTCCTTTCGCACTACCAATGCGTCTCATGCCTTAATTCTTATAACAGATGGTGAAGATTCTATTGGTCTCACAGCTTCTGTAATTGATGAAATAAAGAAACAACAAATTAAAGTTTTTATTATCGGAATGGGTTCCACAGAAGGGGCTCCTATTCCTTTAGCTGATGGTGGTTATTTTGAAGACAACGATGGGAAAATTGTAATGTCCAAGCTTGATGAGAATGTATTAAAACAATTAGCCATGGCTACAGGCGGTGGCTATGTACGATCTGTTACGGGTGATCTTGACTTGGAACAAATATACTATCAGGGGATAAAAAAGACTTTTGATGATGTTGAACTCGAAGCGGAGCAAAAAAAATTGCCAGTTTATGTATTTCAGTATCCTTTGCTCATAGCCATTCTCTTATTATTTCTCGAAATTCTCATTACCAACAAAAGAAGATATTGGCGTTCAAAGTTTTTTAAATCAAAAAAACTCATGATTATCTTTTTCTGTCTTTTGGGCATGGGTTTATTTAATGTTTCTACAGCCTATGCCTTGAATCCTTTTGCCTTTGAAAAAGCAAATAAGAATTATGATCAAGAAAAATATCAGGAGTCTTTAACTAAATATTTAGAATTGAAAGAAAAAGACCCTGAAAATCCAGAACTTCATTATAATTTGGGGGCGACTTATTATAAACTCAATGACTATGACAAGGCTCGTGGATCTTTTGAAAAGGCATTAAACACAAAAGAAACCGAATTGCGTGCCAAAACTCTTTTTAATTTAGGTGATACTTATTTTAAGCAAGAGGATTTAAAGACAGCAATAGATTATTATGAAAAAGCCATGCAAACCAAAGAGAATTACGATGCCGCAATAATGAATTATGAATTTGTGAAGAAGAAATTAGAAGAGCAAGAGAAACAACAGCAACAAGATAAGCAAGACCAGTCCGACAAGTCTGACAAGTCCGACAAGTCTGACCAGTCCGACCAGTCTGACAAGTCCGACAAGTCTGACCAGTCCGACCAGTCTGACAAGTCTGACCAGTCTGACAAGTCTGACAAGTCTGACCAGTCCGACAAGTCCGACAAGTCCGACAAGTCCGACCAGTCTGACAAGTCTGACAAGTCTGACCAGTCTGACAAGTCTGACAAGTCTGACAAGTCCGACCAAAACACGAACAACGGACAACGGACAACGGACAACGAACATCAGACAACGAACAACGGACAACGGACAACGGACAACGAACATCAGACAACGAACAACGGACAACGAACAACGGACAACGAACATCAGACAACGGAAACCGAAAAGGAATTTGATAAAAACCCACAAAAATGGTTAGAAGCCATTTCTGATGAACCTGAAGAGGCTATCAAGCGTATGATATTAAAGCAGTCTGATCAGGATAAGGTGTATGAGAGACCATGGTAGGTTGGTTTTCCGTTGACCGTTGACCGTTGACCGTTGACCGTTGACCGATAGTAATTTACGGAAAACGAAAAACGGAAAACGAAAAACGGACTACGAAAAACGGACCACAAAATAGATGAAGTATAAATTATTCATATTAACATGTATTTTCTTAATGCTCGTAGCTACAGCTCAGGCCAAGATGCAGGTGATTGCCTCCATTGATGACAAGACAATCACGACAGAAGATGACACACAAATTTCAGTAGAGGTTTCTGGAAGCATGCAAGTTGAAGCCCCCAAGATGCCACATGTTCCGGGGCTAGAAATCATTCAAACAGGTCGGACATCACAGCTTTCAATAGTAAATGGCTCCATGACTTCTTCAGCAGTGTTTATCTATCATGTGATCCCCATGGATGAAGGTAATTTTAAAATTGGTTCATTTACAGTGCAAGCAGGGGGAAAACAATATTCCTCTAACACGCTTACCTTAAATGTTATTGGAACAAACTATTCCAAACCGCCACAAAAGATTCAAACACAATTTTCTCCGTCGCAAACACAACAACCCTCTCAAGGAAATAATCGTCAACCAGCAGATCAAACGGATCCCTTGTTTTGGATTGATGTTCGTGTTGATAAAAACCAGGCTTATCTTTCTGAGCAGGTTTTATTTTACTTAACATTTTATTCGCGTGTCCACGTGATGGATGCTGATCTTAAAATGCCTGAATTTGGTGACATGCTTACAGAAGTGGTTTTGCCTAACAAACAGGGGCATGAAGTTGTTAATGGCGTACAGTATGCCACCTATGAAAAAATTATTGCACTATTTCCCACAAAAAAAGGGAAAGTCACTATTAATCCAGCTTCTCTAGATTTTGCTTATGAAGCGGCTGCGAAAAAATCACGCCAAGGATGGGATCCCTTCACTATGGGATTTGGTCGTCGTGTTACAAAAAATAAAACGATTAAATCAAAACCGCTTGAAGTAAATGTTATTGATTTACCACAACCCATACCGGATAATTTTACGCATCTTGTGGGTGATTTTGGTATGAATGCCAATTTGAGTGATACAACTGTTAAAGCAGGTGAATCCATTACTCTCGAAGTGAATTTTACAGGAGCGGGTAATGTTCGTAGTGCTGTGTTGCCTCAAATTAATTTGCCAGATGTGAAAATCTATCGTGATAAACCTCTTGTGGAAACCTATCAATCTCAGGATGGTATATCAGGCAAAAAATCATTTAAAGTTGTGCTTGTCCCAACAAAACCAGGCGACATGGTCATTGATGATTTAACGTTTACTTATTTTAATCTCAAAGAGGGTGTCTATAAGAAGCTACGCTTGGATGCAATGAACATCACAGTTATGCCTTCTGATGATGAAAAAACACATGCCATAATACCTGATCATCAGAAGCCAGATACAACAATAGCGCAACAACAGATTTCCTATAAGGATCTTGCCCCTCTTTATGCTAATGCAGATGAAGCGTTAATAGAAAAACCTCTCAAGATGAATGTTGTGTTGCTGTATGGTGTTTTTTGGGGATTGCCTATCTTATTTTTAGGCTTATTATTATTAACGCGAATTAATTTTTCTTCTACCCGTAATCAGAAAAAACAAAAAAGAAAAAATGCGTATAAGAAATTTAGGCAAACTATTCAGGTAAAAGAAAAGACTTCAAAAACAGTGTTTGATGCGACACAGGAGTTTATGGCTGATGTTTTTCAGGTAGCGGGACAGGCGTTAACAGCAAAAGAAATGAAAGAACTTTGTCTGCTAAAAGGCGTTGCCGAAAAAATAGCTGTGGTCTTAGAGAAAAACATGATCTTTCTAGAAGAAACACAATATGGTTTTGCTGAACAAACTGTTGATGCAAATGCTATTAAGGAATTGGTTAAAGTTTTAAAAGAGGTGGATCGTACTATCAAATAACGTGCTATCGTCTGTCGTCTATCGTCTATCGTTATTCTTTCGGCAGACGCTAGACGCTAGACGATAGACGATAGACGGCTAATGAAAAGAGTACTTAAAATAACATTTCTCCTATTGCTCATTGTGACGTCATTCTCCACAGAGGCTCGTGTAACGGATGCCCAAGTTGCTGACTACGAACAGGCTAAGAAAGCCTATTATGATAATGATTATGAAAAAGCTCTTCAGGGTTTTCATGCTTTGTTGGAGCAAAATGAAGACAGCGGCCATATTCTTTACAATTTAGGAAATGTTTATTTTAAAATGGGAAAAATAGGTGCGGCAAAATGGCATTATGAAAAAGCACGTCTTCTGATTCCTAGAAATGCCGATCTCAAAATCAATTTAAGTCTTCTTGATAGTAAGCTAATAGACAAAATAGAAAATTCTTTCAGTGATTATCTTGTGGCAACATTTTATTTTTGGTCTTCCCAACTAACCATGGGTGAATTAGGTTGGGTTCTTTTCATTTTTACGATATTTTATTGGACATGGTGCATACAAAAATTATGGCGCAAAAAACGTTTTTGGACAGCTGAAACTTTTATTATTTTAATCATCTTTATTTACCTGACAGGTGGCTATTATCTCAAAGACTCTCTCGAAGCCTATGGTCATTATGGCATTGTGGTTAATCCAGAAGTTGATGTAAAGGCCAGCTATTTAGAAAAAGACGAGCCTCTTTTTCAAATACATCAAGGAACCAAGGTACGTCTCATTGATCAACAGGACTTTGGAGAGGGTGGGCGTTGGCTCAGAATTTCTCTGCCACAGGGTCAAAAGGGCTGGGTGTTATCAAAGGATATAGGATTGCTCTAAATTGGGCGTAAGGCGTAAGGCTTAGGGCATAAGGGTAGTATTCTGTTGCAATTTATTCTTTAATTATCATATAAAGCGTTCGAATTTAACATACTAATATTTAAGGAGAAAGACATGACAGCCAGCGTACATAAAAT
>JAHJDR010000095.1 GCA_018812345.1 bacterium
ACGATGTTTTTTACACTTACTTGATGATTGAATATTGACTATTCGATATTGGATATTGAAACAAATTATGACCGCATCTCAGCATCTTGCAAAGACGTCCCATCCTGTACTTCAATGGTTTTATTTAGATTTTTAAATGTAATTTGTGACATAACCCATTTCTCAATAAACACACTATATCCCTTTTTGTCTTGTGTCACCCCTGTTGCCTTAATATTTTTTATCATGTAACCTATTAATATTATTCAATGTTTATAATGTCGTATAAAAGACCTTTGTAAACCCAACCATTTTATGATAAGTAGCTCCGCCAATTTGGATATTATTAGAATTCGCTTAATGTTCATACGACTTTGGTTTCTGACCATTAATTTCGAGAGACATGAGACGTGAGACAAGCGACGCAAAAGATGAAAGACATAGCACTTGCAAGAAACATCGGCATTTCTGCCCATATCGATTCAGGAAAAACTACCTTAACAGAGAGAATTTTATTCTATTCAGGAAAAATCCACCGCATTGCCGAAGTGCGTGGCAAAGATGGTGTTGGCGCAAAAATGGATTCTATGGAACTAGAGCGCGAAAAAGGTATTACAATTCAATCGGCTGCCACACATGTTGACTGGAAAGATCATGGTATTAATATCATTGATACACCTGGTCACGTTGATTTTACTGTTGAAGTGGAACGCGCCTTACGCGTTCTTGATGGCGCTGTCCTTGTTCTCTGTGGTGTTGCGGGTGTCCAATCGCAATCGCTTACCGTTACACGTCAAATGAATCGTTATAAGGTTCCTCGCATTGCTTTTATCAATAAGCTAGATCGTCAGGGAGCGAACCCTTTACGCGTCATTGAACAACTAAAAGAAAAACTAGATCTCAATGCCCACCCTCTCTGCCTTCCCATAGGTTTAGAAGATAAAATTCAGGGCGTTATTGATCTTTTAGAAATGAAAGCCGTTTATTTCTTGGGTGAGAATGGTGAAAACGTCACACGCCAAGATATTCCTGAAAACTTTCGTGCTGAGGCGGAAGAATGGCATGATAAACTTATTGAAGAGGTCGCTAATGTTGATGATGAAATCGCTGATCTCTTTCTCGAAGGTCGTCCTGTTACAAAAGAAGACCTTATGGCTGCTATACGTCGTGCAACATTAGCTCATAAATTCATTCCTGTTTACATGGGTACAGCTTTCAAAAACAAAGGTGTCCAGTTATTATTAGATGCGATTTGCAATTTCATGCCCTCACCAAATCAAATTCAACACACAGCGCTCAATATTGACAATAACGAAGAAGAGGTCGCTCTTACAAGCGAAGATGAAAAGCCTCTTGTTGCTCTTTCTTTCAAACTTGAAGATGGTCGCTATGGTCAATTAACCTACATGCGTATCTATCAAGGAACCATGGCAAAGGGTGATATTATTTTTAACACGAGGACTAATCGCAAGATTAAAATTCCCCGACTCGTGCGCATGCATGCTGATGAAATGCATGATATTAAAGAAGCTGGTGCAGGTGATATTGTTGCCATCTTTGGTGTTGACTGTGTTACAGGCGATACTTTTTGTCATAACGATATTCGCTACTCAATGTCTTCTATGCACATACCAGAAACAGTTATCGACCTCGCTATTTCTCCTAAACTCAGAGAAACAACTGATAGCTTTTCAAAAGCCCTAAATCGTTTCACTAAAGAAGACCCTACCTTTAAAGTAAGATACGATGAAGAAAGCAGCCAAACAATTATTTCTGGAATGGGTGAGCTTCATTTACAAGTTTATGTAGAACGCATTCGTCGTGAATATGCTTGTGAAGTCGATATCGGCAAACCTCAAGTCGCCTACAGAGAAACCATTACAAAACCAATTGATTGTGAATATCTCCACAAAAAACAAACAGGTGGTTCTGGTCAATATGCCTACATTATGGCGAAAATGGAACCCATACCCTTGGAAGAAACAACACATTATGATTTTGTAAACAGCACTGTTGGTGGGTCTATTCCAAAAGAATACATTCCTTCATGTGATAAAGGTTTCCAAAAAGCCATGCGACAAGGACAAATATTAGAACAACCTGTTGTAGGTGTGCGCATGTCTATTTATGATGGGAAATATCATCCTGTTGATTCTTCAGATATGGCTTTTCAAATTTGTGCGGAAACTCTTTTCAAAGATAATTATTTTAGAGCCAAACCTATTGTATTAGAACCTGTGATGAAATTAGAAGTTACCGTCCCCAATGAGTTTCAAGGTGCTGCCACAGCCCTCATCAATCAAAGACGCAGTATCATCATGAGCACAATGAATGAACATGGCTTTACTACAGTAGAAGCAGAAGCACCACTTGCAGCAATGTTTGGTTTTTCAACAGATATTCGCTCTGTAACACAAGGAAAAGGTGAATTCACTCTTGAGTTCTTAAAATACTCTCCTGTGCCCAAGCAGCTTCAAGAAGACCTCATCAAACAGGAATGTGAAGAAAAAAAAAACGCAGCCTAGAAGCGTCTAAATAACAACGCCCCGGCAGGCAGCGCCAGTTTTGTGACTGCTTTTTTATAGGTCCTATAAAAGTCCAATACGACTTATAAGGCCTATAAAAAAGATGACGACTCACCACTATAATAAGACAGGTTGTTGCCTGTAGTACCCGTTTCAAAAACCATCTCAAAAACGCCTAACGACAAACCTTTTAATTTCAACCTGTTACAACGCAAAAAAAAACGCCATTTTGGCATCCTATATGCATATTAGTATTGTGAAAATCGACCCAATTCCTCTCTTTAGAGGAAACCCTCATTACCCCTTTTACCCCTCAAGGCCGGTTAGAGTCCCCCTCTTTAACCGGCTTCTCTCCTTTTATTGAACAGATATAATAATTGTTTTGATCTGTGTAAAATTATAAGAAAGCAATACATGTTCCAACTCAATGACATCAGCTACACGTTTCCAGGGCTTCAAAAGCCACTATTAAGAAACATTTCCTTGCACATCCCTAAAGGCTCTATGACAACCATTATGGGCCTTAATGGCACAGGTAAAACAACCCTGCTTCGCCTCATGAGCTCCTATTTAAAGCCCACAGAAGGTCGTGTGATCATTGATACCAAACCAGCAAAAGAACTCTCCTCAAAAGAATTGGCCCAAAAAATAGCTTTTGTCCCACAGGAATTTCCAACAGAGTTTCCTTTTACAGTTCATGAATTTGTCATGATGGGCCGCTATGCCTGGCAAAATAATTTACTTAACCAAAAAGAGGATTTTGAAAAAACAAAGACTGTTTTAAAAAGACTCAATCTTGACCCTTTAAAAAAAAGAACAATCAACACACTCTCTGGCGGTGAAAAACAGCGCACATTACTGGCAAGAGCCATTATACAAAACACACAAGCCATTCTTCTTGATGAACCCTTTAATCATTTAGACATCAAAAACAAAAAAGAGTTTTTGTCTTTACTTAAAAAAGAAAACAAAGAAAATAACACAACAATCATTGCCATCATGCATTCACTGGAAGATGCAAAAGAATTTTTTAATAATGTTATTTTTTTGAAAAATGGGAATATCTTTTTTTATGGCAAGACCAGCGATGGCTTTAACGCGAACAAACTCCAAGACGTCTTCGAAGTCGCTATCACAATATAACGATACAATAAGATATTAAATGCCGTATAAAGAAGGGTTCTATTTGGCTGTTTCAGTGGGTGTTTTTGGCTCTGACGCATTATCATTTGCCACAACTGGATTAACGCCATCATTGCTGTTATAGT
>JAHJDR010000096.1 GCA_018812345.1 bacterium
ATAAGTGGCAATATGCATGGTTTCAATGGTATTACTATTTGTGAGAACCATGGCGAGGCTATTTTCGCTTATCGCAACGTCGTACAATGAATCACTCTCAGTTTCCTCATTATCTACAAACTGTGGAGCTTCCCATCCTGATACATTTTCCTGATAGTAGGCGGCATAGGTTCTTTGTTTTGAGTCTACCATTTGCGACCAGGCAACAACGGCATCATAGTTATTATAGGCAATTTTTGGTACCTGCACAATAGATGTGTTAGTGCCATCATCTAAAGTTGTTGTTGAACCGAGATTTCCAGTCGAAAAGTTATATTGTTTTGTATAGATTCTATATGATGAAGTGCTATCATCTCTTTGTGACCATGTAATCATTGCTTGTCCCACTTTGTTAGTGGCAACCCTGTTTCCAGGAAAATATCTTGTAGCACTGATCACACTTTGATTTGCTGACCAGGTGCTTTGTAGTGAATTATAGGTTTTTAAATATATGTGATAATTATCGTCCGAATCTTTTTGTTGCCACGTTACAATAGCACGCCCATATATATCAAAGGCGACTTGAGCTCCACTGGCGCTATTGCTACCATCGTCTAGAATGGTTTTTTCTGACCAAACTCCCGCTATATAAACTCTGGCATATAAACGATTAGAAGATGAATCGTTCTGATCCCAAACAGCGATGATGGTGCCCTGGTTATTCATGGCAATACCCACGCCTTCTGCATTGTAAGTGTTGATTTCATCGTCAAGGGTAATGGCACCTAGCCAGTTTGATCCATCAAAAATATTAACAAAAGTTCTTTCCGATGTTCCGTCATGTTGTATCCAAATAATAGCCGCTTCACCATCATCATTAAAAGCCACTTCAGGCGCCCTTGTTTGTCTGTTATATGATGTATCGCTGATAATGGTTGGTGTTGACCATGTTTCGGTATTACTATTAAAAAAACTTACATAAACTTTGTAGTTATTGTCAGCATCTTTTTGCCACCAGCTTAATAGGGCATTATTACTGCTATTCATTGCAAGTGCTGGATCGTGTTGATTGGTTTCAATGCTGTCTTCAAATATCGGACCATAAACTTCAGTCCATGATGTAGACTGTGCAAAAGAGGTGTTTTGTTGCGCTAAGCATAAGATAAAACTAATGATAATGAGTTTTATTGTCCAGTGCTTGTAAGTTTGTTTGTTAATTTCCATTAAGACCCCCTTTTGATATTATTCCTTTAGATAAAGCAAGTTCCATGCCAATAAATCATGATAAAAACACAATGATAATAATAGGTAAGGTATTTGACAGATGAGTAAAATGTCCTGTTTCTCAAAAAGATAAAATAAATCAGGCAAGAAATACCTGTATTTTGTAAAAAATTTTGTAAAAAAATCTGGGAAAAGCCATGTTGCGTGTGTTTAAAGCATGTGAAAAAGAGTGAGAAATAGCAGGAGCTTTCTCAAAATGAGAATTTAAAACAGACAAAAGGCCCTTCAAAAAGGCCTCTAAAAGGGAAATGGGTCAGGGAAAGAAAAGTTTGAGAAAAAACCGGGCATTGAATAGCGTGCTATCGCCTGCCCCGTTTGCGGGGTCTGTCGTATTGTGGTCAGTGCTTAGTGTCCAGTGTGAGGAGAGATTTAATGACTAATTTAAGGGCGAAAGTTGTTTCATTTGAGTTGCAGAAAAAGGCGTCAAAAAAACATAAGGAGGCTTTGCAGAGGTTTTTTAAAACAGGGGCTGGTGAGCATGGGGAAGGGGATGCCACGCACCATGCTTCGTTATGCGATTGAGAAATTTGAGGAAAGTAAAAGGCAGAAATATCTTAAGGGTAAGGTCTAGTCTCAATATTTGTCTGATCGTATTCCTTGTTAAAGCTCAGTTCCTATCTTTAACAAATCTAAATAATCAGTATAAGCATAGACGCGATCTTTTTTCTTGCCAGATATTTCTGAAAGAATTTTGGTTTCTTCAAGTGAACTTATGGCTTTAAGGGCTGTGGGTTTTGTTGTGTTGAGAAGGTTTAGAGCAAGTGACATGGTCATTATAGGGTGTAAAGGGAGTTGTTCAAAAAGCCGCATGGTAAAAGCGCTTGTTTTAGTCTGTGAGAGAACAGTTTTTCTATCGTTTGCAACAAGATTGGATAGGTTTTTAGCTAGAGCCATTGATTCTTCAGCAATAGTGATAATGCCTTCTAGAAAAAAAAGAATCCAGCCTTCAAAATCCCCATTCAATCTTACATTTTCTAATTGGCGATAGTATTCTTGTCTGTGTTTTTTTAAAAAAACACTCAAGTAAAGAAGGGGTTCAGAGATCAAGTGCCAGTGTTCAAGAAGCAGTGTGATCAGTAGGCGGCCAATGCGACCATTGCCGTCTAAATAGGGATGTATGGTTTCAAACTGTACGTGCAATAGGCCTGTTTTGATAAGAGGGTGTATCTTGTCATGTGAATGTATATACTTTTCAAAATCAGAAAGAAGTTTATTGAGCTTATGAGGTGGCGTCGGAACAAAAACAGCATTTCCAGGTCTTGTACCACCAATCCAGTTCTGAGATGTTCTAATTTGTCCTGGTTGTTTGTTCTTACCACGACTACCTGTCATCAGCCTTTTATGTGTGTTGTTTAAGAGTCTCATGGATAGAGGAAGGCCCTTTTTGTTATTAAGCTGCTCTCTTGCATACTTAATAGCATCAAGATAATTACAAACTTCTTCTATGTCTGGATTGTCTTTTGAGGGTTTAGAGTTTGATTCAAATGTTAACAAATCTACAAGCGTAGCCTGGGTACCTTCTATTTGTGATGACGTAACAGCTTCTTTGCGCACAAATGAATAAATGAACCAATCTAGCGAAGGAATAATGTCTTTTACCACTTCAAGTTGCTGCAGGTTTATTTTTGCTTTTTGTAAAAGCTTTTCACATTGTGTTGTCATTGTAAACTTAGGATTTTTAGGCGGAAGTGAGAAAGGAACAAAAGCAGAGACTTCTTCTCCGGCAACAGTTGTTTTTTCATCGTGACCAGTTACTCTTTTCATCGCAACTCCTTAAGTAAAGATGTCTTTATTTAAGGTTATCACAAGTAAAGATCTCTTGACTAGTAAAAACATTAAGTAAAGAGCTGTTTTTGTGAAAAAAGATTAATGGTTTGTTATTATTGATGAAAAAACAGAATGTCTTGCTATGCCATAGAGAAATTTGAGGAAAGTAAAAGGCAGAAGTATCTTAAGAGTACGGTTTAAAAGATTACTGCGCGTTAGGTTCAATGCCCTGTTCATCAAAAACTTCTTGGGACACGGGTATCACAATAAGACAGTGGGACCACAGGAGGTCCAATATTATTAGGTTTTTCCTCAGGGTGAGTTATGTTTACTAAAGATAGTCCCTAGATAGTTTTCTTTTTTGCTGTAACCAAATGAATTGTTCTACAAAAGCGTATCTTATAAAGGAAGAAAAGACCTAACTTATTAAGATTATGGTTAAAATATAAATGTACATTATATGGCATGTATGCTAAAATAATGTACATAAATGGAAACACTTTATAACGATAAAGCAAGTATTGTTTTGCGGAAGCTTATACAGTCTCCTGGAAAAAAATGGACCATAAGGGAGTTTTTAAAGGAAGAAGGCTCTGTTTCGCAAGGATGGGCTCAGAAGATTTTTAGCATTCTTCATGAAAAAAAATATGGGTATTGGCACCGGCATGGACGAAATAGTTATTTTAAACTGACAAAAATTGAGCCTTTAATAAAAAAGTGGTCAAACCATTACAGCTTTAACCACAATAATGTGCAACTTTTCTTTTCTGATGATTATCATATTGAATCTAAGATAAATGAATATTTGAGCACGAATTATCAGTTTGCTGATTTTGCACTCGGGCTGTTTTCAGCGGCACGATTAACTCATCCTGTTTGGATTAATAATAACATTTCATTTTATTTAAAACCATGGCTTTATAACAAAATCGTTAGAGATTTAGTATTTCAGTTTAAACTACATCGCTTGAAAAGCGGCGGTAATATTTGGTTGATAAATCCTTACTATAAAGAATCACTATTTTGTGATTCTAGAAACATTAATGATCTTCCTGTGGTTTCAGATGTACAAATTTATTTAGATTTTATGTGCCTTACAGGCCGAGGACCAGAACAGGCACAGGTTTATATAGAAAAAATCCTCAAAAATTGGAAAAAAAATAATGAGTGAGAATTTTGAAAAGATTTTATTTAAAGTGTTGAGAGATTTAGAAAAGAGTTTACCTTATTTGGTTTTGGTTGGCGGCTGGGTTCCTTATTGCTATTCACACTATGAATGGCAGCTTAAAGAGATTAGTGTTCAATTAACAACTGATATTGACTTTGGGATTATTCCATCAAAGTCAAAAAAGAATATTAACCAAATTACAGCACAGCTTAAAGGAAAAGAAGAATATAAAGAAAAACATTTAACTTTAGGAAAAATGCAGCCTTATGTATTGCAGTACAGGTCAGGTGATGCTGATAGCCCTGTTCCCATAGAGTTTTTGAGTTCTTTGAAAGCAAGTAAGAAAAGCTTAACACAAATAACGGGGCAAGGTCCGAGCGTAAATCAATTGAAGTATTTTGATTTTCTTTTAGAAAACACACAGAAGATAAGCATTTCAAAAAAAGGACTAGAGTTCATAGTGCCGACGGAAGTAGCCTATAGTTTTCACAAAGGGCTTACATTTAGTGAGCGCTTAAATCAGGATAAAAAAGCTAAAGATATTTTGTCCTTGTATTACATGCTTGTGTTTTCACCGAATAGAAAGAAAATTGTTCAGGAAATAAATGGATTTAAAAAACATACTTACTGGAGACAGTTTGAAAAAAATATTTATAAGTATTTTCAATCCAAGCAATCTTCTGGAATCAGAATGCTCAAAGAAGGTCTAAAAATGACAGATTGGCCAAATTTGGAAGATGGTCTTTATGTAGATATGTTTATGGGGCTTGTCGGGTATTAAGGATGTGGAGAATTCTAGATTTTTGTGAGAGCTTGTGTTAAGTTATCCCAGTGACACGAAAAAGAAAAAAACGTATCAAAGGATCCCATCGCCTTAACCTCACTTTTAACAATATTTTGTATTGTGCCACATTCTTAGTGTTTGTTTCATTTTTTGCTGTGACCGTGTGGGGCCGCGGTGGGCTTTTAGAGCTGAAAAGCTTAACAGACAAACGTGATACAGTGGGTCGCACAAATCAAATGCTCCTCAAACAAAACCTCTTTTTCTTAGAGGAAATTCATGAGCTGCAAAAATTGTCTTATGTAGAGCAGCGCGCACGAACTGATTTAAGTCTTGTTCGCGATGATGAAATTGTTTTTGTTGTTGAGAAAGAAGACTAAGCTATCCATCTTTGAGGAACTGTTTCAAAAATAGTCCAAAACTTTTTCATAGTTTCTCGATTGCCAATGGTAATACGAATATAACCTTTGAGGTTAGGCATCATGGAGCGATTTCTAATATATATGTGCTGTCTTTCGAGAAAATCTACAACATTTTCAGGGTCTTTAACTTGAAAAAGGATGAAGTTAGCAGGTGTTTTAATAACGGGAATATTTTTGGCTTCAAACTGTTTAATCATCCAGTTTTTAGCCATAGAGACTTCTTCAACGTAGCTGTACATGTAGTTTACATCATCAAGAGCGGCACAGGCTGCTATTTGCGCTAAGGCATTTACATTTTTGCCAACACGAATTTTATTGATGCTTTCGCATAGGTTGGGATGAGCTAGGATGTAGCCACAACGAACGGAAGCCAAACCAAAGGCCTTTGAAAAAGATCGTGTGACAATAATGTTATTAAAGTCAGTAACGAGATTTGCCATGGAAACACCACAAAACTCATAATAAGCTTCATCAATCAAAAATATAGTATTGGGATAGCTGCGGGCGGCTTCAATGATTTCATCTTTTGAAACCGTTTTACCTGTAGGGTTATTGGGATTGACCAGGTAAACTAAACGAATATTTTGCTCGTTGGCTGTTTGGATTCTTTGGAGTAATGTGTCTGCTATTTGCTCGTTAATATTAACTCGTTTGGCATCACAGCTTTGCGCATAAACTCGAAAGTGATCGTACGTTGGTTGAAAGATAACAACGGCATTATCCTTGTCCAAAAAAGTGCGTGCGATGCATTCGAGAGCATGGTCAGAACCATTAAAAGTGAGTATGTGGTTTTCTGGGAGTTTTGTATAGTGTGATAGCTTACGACACAGTGTTTCTGATTTGACATCAGGATACAAATACAAAGGTCCGTGCTTGAGATAAGCAGTGATGGCATCCACAATTTTCGGAGAGGGAGTGATCGTTGGTTCATTTGAGTCTAGTTTAAGAATTTTTGTGTGATTCTTGATAAGATAATCAGAATGATTACCATCTGCATAGGGCGTCAACTCATGGATTGATTTTTTTGCTTGTATCATGGAGAGCGCACATTACAACAACTGCATGAAAAAATGAAACCTTTTTTCAATTTGTCCAAAATTTTATATATTTATTA
>JAHJDR010000013.1 GCA_018812345.1 bacterium
CATATAATATATAATAAATATATGCAGAAGTATATATCGCATGTTGTTGAAACAATAAGCCAATGTAGAAAGAATAAGAAGATGAGTCAGTGTGAATTGGCTGAAAAAGTTGGTATTCCACAAAGTCATTTATCAAAAATTGAGAGTGGAAAAGTGAACATCAGATTAGACAGTTTAACCGAAATCTTGAGTGCGCTTGGGCTCGAATTAGTCGTTATTCCTAGGCAAAAAAGGGGCCTCATTCAACAAATAATTTCTGAAAGCTCTACGGCAAAATTAAATCAAGAGATAAAGCCAGCGTATACATTAGACGGTGAAACTGACGAGGATTGATATGGATAATATTTCTCAACTAAATGTACTTCTTTATGATAAAAAGATAGGCTCCCTTCATTTATTACCTGGTGAGAGAATTCTTTTTGTTTTTGAACCAGAGTATATAGAAAATATCAATAGACCTATTCTCAGTCTATCTTTTAAAGACACTTTTGGTGATTTGATAACAGAGTTTAGACCAACACGAGGACGATTGCCCACATTTTTTTCAAATCTTTTGCCAGAAGGGCCTTTACGTGAATATTTAGCTAGGCGTGCAGGCGTGAATGCTTCTCGTGAGTTTTTTCTTATAAAAGCTCTGGGTGATGATTTGCCAGGGGCTATTCGAGTTGTGTCAGAAACAACAGCAAACAAAGTCATTGATGATTTTGAGGTGCCATCTAAACAAACGGATCAAACCATGCATTTTTCTCTTGCTGGTGTGCAGCTTAAATTTTCGGCAATAATAGAAGCTTCGGGTGGATTGACTATTCCAGCTCATGGCAGTGGTGGTTCATGGATAATTAAGCTGCCATCATTTCGCTTTAAAAATGTGCCTGAAAATGAATATGCCATGATGATGATAGCAAAAAAAATGGGCATGGATATTCCCGAGCTTAAACTGGTGCCTATTAATAAAATATCAGGGCTACCGAATGATGTAGAAAGTGTGACTCAACATGTTTTAGCTGTTAAGCGTTTTGATCGCTCACAAAATGGTTCCATTCATATTGAAGATTTTGCGCAAGTGTTTGGAGTTTATCCAGAAGATAAATATAAACGTGCAAGTTATACAAATATTGTTCAAGTGCTTTTGCAAGAATCTGGAGAAGAAGATGTTGTTGAGCTTATACAAAGACTCGTGTTTAATGTGCTCATTGGTAATGCTGATATGCATGTCAAAAATATCTCGCTGATTTATTCAGATGTGAGGAAAGCAGAATTGGCCCCTGGATATGATTTTGTTTCAACAATAGCTTATATCCCTGATGAGAACATGGCCTTGAAGTTAGTAAAATCAAAACGCATGAGGGACTTAACCAAAGAGCAATTGGAATATTTTGCCGTTAAAACAGGATTGCCAAAGAAATTAATTATTGATGTTGCTAAAGGTACTGTTGAGCGCTTTAATGAGGTGTGGTCAAAAGAGAAAAAACATTTACCGATAAATTTGCATACAATTCAGATGATAGAAAAGCATGTGAAAACAATACCGCTTTATTCAGAAATATGATTTTGGTTTTCAAATATATAAGAATAATACTCTATGACATATTAAACAATACAGCCACCCCAACACAAGCAATGACGGCGCCGATAATAGCGCGTTTCGTGATTTTTTCTTTATAGATTAAAGCTGCTAATGGGAGAACCGTGACAGGCATTAGGGCCATGATAGTGGTGACGATTCCAATAGGGGCTAATTTTACAGCAATCATGGACAGCCACACGCCAAAAACAAGTGAAATGGTGGCGCCTGTAAAAATATAGAGCATGGATTGTTTGTCTTGAATATGACGAACAACTTTTTTCACGCGGCCTGAAAAGATTGTAATCAACCAAAAACCCAGAAATCCAAAAATAGCGCGGACAAAAGTTGTGGTAAGCGGATCAACAGGGTTTTCACTAATCATGGCTGGTTTGGCTAAGGCAAAACCGGCTGCTTGAAAAAACGCCGCACCCACAGCAAAGCCAAGTCCTCTGATGACATGTTTGCTTTTGAGGTTAATGCCATTTCGTTTTTGCTCAAAGACAACTAGGGCAATACCAGATAAGGTGATGGTCATTCCCAACCAGGTCGAGAGTGTTAGCCTTTCACCCAGGAAAAAATATCCTAAAAAAGCACTCATGAACGGGGATGTTGTGAAAATAAGGATGGCTGTTTTTGGTCCAATATCCACACAGCTTTGTAGAAGTAGGGCATCGCAAAGGAAAAAACCGCAAAAACCACTGAGTCCAATCCAAATCCATTGCTCTTGAGACAGGTGCGCTAGTGATGGTGTACCCATAACAATCCAGTTGAGGAAAAAGAGGGTAAGTAGGCCAAAACCCATGCGAAAATGGCTCATGGTGAACGAGCCCATTTTGCGGCTAGCAAGTGTATAAAGCAGTAAGGCGAATGACCATGTAACAGCTGTACCGAGTGCAGCAACTTCTCCCCAAATCATGCAGCGTCCTTAACTTAGCATCAAAAACAAGTCATTGAAAAAGTTGTTTCGTCAAAGCTGGCGAAGTTTGGCATTGATCTCATTCCTAAAGGCGATGCCGACTGTTGATCGTCTAAACCCATAATAAGACAGTAAATCAGTTGCCTCAGAAAAAAACATATGCGCTCCAGAATCGTAGAAATCAGAATCAAATTGAATAAGACAGCCCATGCGATAACGACAGATAGCCATAAGCATACGTACAAATATATTTTTTCCAGGATCATGTTGCAAGCCATCTAGTTCTTTTTCTAAGGCTTGAAAGGCTTTTTCATAAGCATCTATTTTATTACGAAAAGAAGTTTTTAATTGGGAATCACTATCCAGAAGACGTGCTGCTATGTAGAGTTGTTTTGCTTCTGTGCCTAATGAAAAAGCTGTGTGTGTGTCAGGTTCCATCAGATAAAACAAGGCTCCATAGAGCATGAAATGATATGTGTTATGTCCAAAATAAATGTCTTTTAATGAGACTGTGTCATGAGTCAGATGTGTTGTGAGAGTGTGTTTGACCTCATAAGCGGGATGAATTGTTGTTTTAAAATCAAGCAAGCGCTGATCCCGCTGAAAGCTGCGATAATGTGCGTGTAGAAACTTTTTGTTACATGATGGAGAGGGGGGTGTTGGTTTAGGGGGAATACGTGCCTGTGCAGGCCATAAAAACCAATGCTTATGAGGCCTTCGTGAAATACCAATATAATCATGGCAGGCCAAAACATAATTGCCGTGGGTATCACTAGCAAATGTAGGGCTATTTGCGAGTGACCAGGCTCCGGGTAAATCTGTTAGTAAATGTGGTTCAGGGAGTATCGTGGGGATCAAAGTTCCTATAGGGTCAACAATTTTCATGAGGAAGGAATTTTAGCGAGAATACGGTAGGAAAGACAAGTGACAATCAATTTAAAGGCTAAATAATGGCCACATTTGTGTCCATACTCACACAGTTAACTAGCGACTAGCGACTTCCAGTGTAGTTGACTGAATACTCATTGATCTATATATTCTGGTACATCAAAATTAAGATTTGGTTCGACGGTTCGACGGTTCGATGGTTCGAAGGAATTGCCCTACGATCCATCGACCCATCGATCCGTCGATCCTTAAATTTATGGCATGCTTCAGTTTTTCTCACAATATTTTGTCCAAAGGTATTAATTATAAACATATTGCTTCGGCGCAAGAGGTTAAAAGTGCCGAGGGCATGCCTCAGGCACTTAAGGAGCCTGTACGCAGTCCTGATCTTGAGGATTGGTTTGAACAAGAAGCTAAGAAACGTCTCGCAACTTTGCCTCAGGATTGCTCGGGCAAACAACGGCAAGATTTTTTAGAAAAGCCTAATCGTTATGCTGATGGTAGCATGTCGCCAATTTCTTTAGACGAACTGTTGCAAATGGATCGACTGTGTGCTTCTGCTGATGATATTCTAGATCGCGCTCAACAGGGCGTTGAACTCTTAAGCTCTAATGATTGTTATCCCGAATATGGGACAGCCGCACGTGGTATTCCTGGGGGCGGGGCTTCGTCACGCGCAGCCAAATGGACACGCTTGCATCCTGAATTAGCGAAACAGTTTGGTTTGACAGAAACATTACCCAGGCCACTATTTCGTGTTGGTGGCAAAACTTTGTTGCAACACACTCTTGATATGTCACAATGTATCGCGCGAAATATGGGTAAGGTTTTTCCGAATGTCATCATGACAAACTCTGAAAATGTATCTCTTTTTCTTGATGTGATACGCCAAGAGTGGGGTAATTATACTCCGTCAGAACTTGATGCCACGGTTTTATTCAACCAAATAGTGCTCCCACGTATGTGGGTCGCTGATGAAACCTTGATTCAGAATAAACTCTATCCTGCTGGCCATGGTGATTATCCGTATCTTTTTGGTAAGTATCATATGGCCAAAGCCTTGCAAGAATGTGGTATCCAATATCTTGTCTTTTCAAATGCTGATGAATGGTTATGGCAAGCAGACCCTGTGATGGTTTCCATTGCACGAGAACTTTTTGATCAAGGTCATCACATGGTGATTATAGGTACAAAGAATACAAACAATCAATTTGGTGGTGGTTTTGTGCGTCAAAAAGATGGGACGCAATCTCTTGTTGAAACACCAAGATTACCCTGGGAAATTGTGGAAAAAGGTAATGCACCAGTTGCTTTGAATACAACGTTTTATATGATAGATGTTGATTATCTTGCCGCTCATGAGCGCGCTCTTATTGATGTTGAAAAATCTTTGGTTGTCAAAGAAGTGCCTGGCCGTAAAGAGGGGACAGTAGAGCAAATTTTAGGCGTTGATTCTTGGGCTGGTGATGTTTTTGCCGCTTGTTTAAATCCCGCCTTCATTGAATGGCCACGTCTCAATTTCTTAGGCATTAAAGACGGTGGTTTTATTTCCGGTCAAGAACCCAAAGAAGAACTGGGTGGTCGTACCTATTTACATTATGTCAATGAAACTGTGAATACTTATCCTATAATCATGAAAAGATTGATTGAAGGTGATAAAGAAATGGCAAGCTTTTTAGCTGAAACAGGCTATTCTTACTTCTAATCGTGCCATCGTGCCATCGTGCTATCGTGCCATCGTGCAATTGTGCTATTGTGCTATTGTTCGATAGAGCTATCAGTTTTCTTTTTATTCAGGGAAACGACTAGCCAGTTCTTTTGTTTGGAACCATACTTATTTGCTTGTATGCGTTGGTTTGTACCATTGGGTACCACTTCCCAAGACCCTTCACCGAGTTCATAGTGCTCGGGTGACTTATCAGCGCCAGGTTCCTCAATGCGATCAAAAATAATGTGAAGATTATTATTATGAATAAACAGTTTGCCTTTTGTGTAGCGTCTGAATTGTCGTGATGGTGTTGTAAAGGCAAAGTCCACATATTCATGATCAGTTGCTTGTGCCAATGCTTTAGAACCATAGTTTGCCAAAAGATCCAATTGTCTACTTGTAAAAACTTGCTTGGAACTTTTCCAGTCCCAACTCACAAACTTACATTGTTTGTATTTCACTGTTTGGAGAAAATTTTCTAATTCTTCTTTTGTGATTGTAGAAGGGTGTTCAAAGGTGTCGCTTTTTTTTGTTTTTAAAGAAACATATTCTCTTTTTGTTTTGTAGAGTTTTGTTGTTTTAGCATTTGTTTCAGAAACAAAAGAAGTGCTGAGAAACATGGTGAGACAGATGAAAATAAAAATTTTAGAAATGGTAAATTTATGCATAGAAACCTCACATTGGTACATTAAGTTTTGCGAATTTCTACAAAATTAAGAACGTTATAGCAAGTTTGAAGATCAACTATCTGCTTTTTGAATATCTTTAATATTTAAGAGGTGAATTTCGGTGTTTTTGGGAACAATGTGGACAGGTAATTTCTTGCCCTAGATATTCGGGGGGGAGGCGCATGGTTGTATTACAGCTGCATTTAATCTCTGTGAGACCGTCTAATTTCCACATCATATTAGTGACTTCTCGGTGTTTTTCCAGTTTTGTGGGTTCTGGTGATGACGCCTTTGGTGCTTGTGTTACAGCTGTTTGCGCTATAGCTGCCATGAGTGGTGCGGGAATAGCTGTTTTGACAGCCTGCGGTATGGCTTGTGTTTGAGGAAGCGATGGTAAGGGTTCAGGAGGTGCCGTATTTATTGCTGCTTTAGGTAACAGTGATGATTTTGTTCCCGTGATTTTTTGAAAACTTTGCTCATAGTTTTTATAACCTAGCCCCGCCATATTTTGTAAGATGGCAATTCGTTTATTAAGGGGTGGGTGGGTACTGGTGAGACTGCTCAATGAAGTGGCTTCTGGATTGGCTATGAAAAAAGGTTTAATAGCACTATTGCCTACTTTCAAAGGTTTAATATTTCCGCCGATTTTTGATAAAGCATTAGCTAAACCTAAAGGATTTCGTGTGAATTGTACACCGCAGGCATCAGCCAAATATTCACGTTTTCGTGAAATGGCAAAATAGATGAGTTGGGCAATAAGGGGTGCCAGAATAAGAAAGATAATGATGAAAATCACGAGGGCAGGGTTTCCGCCAGAGCTTCTATTGGAACGCGACCGTGACATGCCGCCAAAACCTGTGCGCGTGCGCGCGTGACGAAAAGGTGAAAAAACAAAGTCTCTGAGTATTATAATGCTGCCCATCATGACACACACAACAGTCATATAAAGAATGTCACGATTTTTTATGTGGGCCATTTCATGGGCAATGACGCCTTGGAGCTCATCTCGGTTAAGTGATTCGAGTAAACCTGTTGTGACGGCTATAGCACATTTATGGGGTTTGAGTCCTGTGGCAAAAGCATTGAGGGCATGCGTATCAATGACGTAGATATCGGGCATGTGTTTGAGCCCAGAGGCAATCTGCATTTCTTCTACCACATTGAACAGACGGGCGTGATCAATTTTCTTTATTTTGCGAGCGCCTGCCATGGACATGACAATTTTATCCCCACCCCAGTAGGCAATGAGGAATAGAACTAACCAAATGACCAAGGCTACAGGAATGCCATAGACCCCGTGTTGTGGCATATAGAGTTCTATAACAGAAAAACCCACTCCTACTAGAAGAGTGCCCATGAGAAAGACAAAGAATAAGGCTTTGCGTTTATTGGCTCGTATGAGTTGCCACATCTTGAAGAAAATTCGAAATCCGAAATTCGAAATCCGAAACAATATCGAAATTCAAAATACGAAATCCAAAAGTATTTTATTGTCAAAATAAAACGCCAGCACGATAGCACGATCGTTCGATAGTACGTTATTTAAAACTTAACCGAAGGTGCCTGGCGTTCTGCTGGTGCCTCAATCTCAAAAAAACTGGCTTCATTAAAATTAAAGGTGCCGGCGATGACATTATTGGGAAAAACTTGGATTCTGTTATTAAAATTGAGGACAGCATCATTGTAAAACTGTCTGGCAAAACTGATTTTGTTTTCTGTGCTCGTGATTTCTTCTTGAAGTTCGAGAAAATTTTGATTGGCTTTGAGGTCAGGGTAATTTTCTGTAACAGCAAAAAGAGATTTTAGTGTTTGTGATAACATGTTTTCCGCTTGAGCTTTTTGCATGACATCATCTGATATGTTGACAGCTTGTTGGCGGGCTTTAATAACATTTTCAAGCGTATCTGCCTCGTGCTTCATATACCCTTTAACGGTTTCTACGAGATTAGGTATGAGATCGTGTCTGCGTTTTAGCTGGACATCAATTTGTGACCAGGCATTTTTTGTTTCATTACGCGAACGAACAAGGTTGTTGTAGACAACCATGACAAAGAGACCGATGAGGATGATGAGGCCTAATAGTAATGTTAAAAATAACATGGTAATTCCCTTTATATATTTTTTTGTGTTCAGTGTTCAGTGTTCAGTGATTAGTGTTGATGATTTCACTAGTCACTAGCCACAAATCACTATCCACCAGATTTAACAAATTCACCTAAAAAACTAATAACTTTTTCTTCTGCTTGGTTTTCCGATTTATGTAAAAGTACTGATAAAACTTTTCCTAACTCATTTGGATCAAACCAGATACCATGTCCTTGAGGACAAATATCAAGAATAACACTGGCAACATCTTGTGCTTCAGAATTATCATTTTTTCCTAAATAAATTTGTTCCATTGTTTTGGTGCAGTGCGGGCAGCGTGTATCTATTTCTTTGATTTTAAAACGAGGGTAGGTTGAAAAATCTGGAAATTCTATATTGAGGTTTAGGGCTTCTGGTAAAAAATTCCATTCATCTTGATCAAACCAAAAACCTTTACAGTTCATGCAATAGTCCAGTTCGATTTTTTCTCGTTCAACAACAATGAGTGTTTTCTTACAGCGTGGACATTTCATAGTGTTTTGCCGGTATCCGCCGGCGCGGGTTAGTTCAGATTGTACCGCAGATCCCTGTATGTTC
>JAHJDR010000097.1 GCA_018812345.1 bacterium
AAAGGCTATTTTCCAGGTTCCTTGGAGGCTCTTCCCAGACAACCTTTTGGCGCGATGATGCTTCTCAAAAGGCTTCCCATTGAACTAGCAAGTATTGGCACAGATAAGCACCCGCAGTCTCAAACGCAACCCTTAGAAGATGACAATGAACCACAGTATTTAAAAGTTGTCCATACGTTTACCCAATTGATGGTACAGGGTTCACAAAAATCACTTGATGTTAGGTCTCATTATGATCTTCCTTATAAATTCCCTTATTGGCCAAAACCCGCAGATGAAAAAACGATTACCATCACAATGGAGCGTTCACACGGAAACGGTGAGCCAAGATTTATTCCTTTTGTGAGGCACGCGTCTATCAATGGTGATTTATTTGATACGACTTTTATGGATCAAAAAACGAACAACATGACAC
The DNA here is from genome assembly GCA_018812345.1 of bacterium. Classification (GTDB taxonomy): domain Bacteria; phylum UBA10199; class UBA10199; order UBA10199; family JADGCS01; genus JAHJDR01. The sequence continues at coordinate 416 of JAHJDR010000097.1, forward strand.
CGTCTCTTCGTTTACAAAGCGCTCCTGGGGAGCCTGAAATTTGGCATGCCAGACATTTTGGTTTGCCTGCTGTTGCCACAGGTGGCGCGTACGGCTTTGAGATGGCTCAGGGGGCACAAGCATCCGTGTTATTTCAATATTATCAAGATGAGGTGGAAAAGGCTTCTGAAATCATGGGAGATGCTCAAATTAAATCTGTGCTTTCTCGTGAACGGTTATGGCCTTGGCTTGAAAAGGTTTTAAAAGTCTATGCCCAGAAACAAGGTTGGGTTCATCCAAGAGTTGTTTTTAAAAAGGATTATAAAAAATGGATTGAAGCGATTGAGGAAGTTATCAAAGAAAATTTTGCTTATCGCAAAGATATGAGCTCTGATCTTTTGCACGAAGTCTTTGAGGCAGGATGGGATTTCTCTGAACAACAGTTATGGCAACACTGTCATCATCCAAGGCGTGTGCCAACAGGCAAACTAGCTATTGGTTCGGATGTGGAACAAAGTATGATTGCCATTGAGCTCATGCGCTTTTTTGGGATTTCTTGCGACTATGCCTTTGGTATTCGCCTTCCTAATCCCTTCTTTTATCAACAGTCGACAACAATAAGAACAGCACTGGTGTGTCAGCCCCTTGTGCGGGGAAAACATGCTCCTGGTTATGTGAGAGATTACAGAATCGCACTTTTACAGACACAAGGAGACGCGGAAGAACCTAAAGTTTCTAACAAACAAAAAACACCTTTGGAACAATTGAAAAAAGGATCACGCACTTGGTTGCGTCGACTTGCTAGTGCTGCTGTGCTTGCGGGTGGTCTCGTTCTTATGAAATCATGTGTTGATTATATTCCCAAGATTCCTCTACCTCTGGTTGATGATGATTCAGCCAACGGTTTTGACATAGATCTTTCTAAGTACCTCGATTTTTTTAAAAACAGTGGTGTTGCTCTCTTGGGTAATGGTGAAAGAAAACCTCATACCCAACCTTATCCAGGAGATGAAGGAAATCCTTGGCGCGATGGCGGTTTTGAAAAAAAACAGGCCGTCTATACAGTGGATGTTGGGCCTCTTGTGTCATTGCCTGACTATTTAGGTGTAGGCTTTTCCTATGATTATTCTGGGCGCGACTCTTTAGAAGCTTATTTCCTAGAGGGTATGGAGCAGACTTTAGTGGAACATATTTTTGATCGTTCATGGCTTGAGGTTGAGCCTACGCAGGCTTTTGTTGCTATGCTATCTCAAGTTGATGAGCCACGTCCCATGATTGGTGATAGACGTAGGAATCAAACCTATTTGATACCAGAAGATTCTGTAAAACCCTATTATCAGAGAAATCATGAACAGAGTGGCAATCCAGAAATCTCTGATGAACGCCTGCTTGAAGTGGCTGTCCCTCTCTCAACTATCTCTCAAAACTATGATCTTAGTGAAGCTCAGTCTTTATCATTTGAAGAAAGAATTGACTGGGTCAAGGCTCAGATAGCTGAAAATATGATTTATGACAGAAAACCAAATCTAGATCCTGTTCATGTAGATTTTGTACGAGACTGGGATGTTGATGATTCTGAACAGCTTATTGAGTATTGGGAACATATTCATTCGCCTGAGCGCGTGCTTGAGAGCAAGCATCCGGGACAATGTTTGGAAATTGGTTTCACAGCTGTACAACTGGGGCGTGCTCTTGATATCCCCATGATTTATAGTAGTGGCTATCTTGTTCATTCTGAATCAGAGAGCTCTGGATATACGGGGTTACCGCATGCGCAACCTCTGATAGTGTGGCAGGATGCGAGTGGTCAAGAGCGTATGTATCCTATGATGTTGCCAACAGAGGATTTCACACGTCTTTCTGGTGAGCAGAATGGCCAAGGAATACCTAAGACAAACTACACGTTAATTCTCTTCTCCATGCTTTTGGTTTACTGGACAGAACGTCGTCGTTTGAAAAAAAGAAATGAAGCTTCTTATGTGTTGAGTCGCTTGTTGGGTCAAGGAGATGAGAAGGAAGAGACGTCGCTTGCGGATATTAATAAGGTCTATCAAAAACTCCTACGCGAGATTCCTGATGATGATTTTATGCCCCTGCATTTACAACATAGTGGTTTTAGAGCGCCTAAGTCTACAGACGCAGCTGTCTTTAAAGAAGCTATGATTTTCATGGCCCAGGTGACTCGCGATCGACCTAGAGGTCGTGATGAACCATCTTTATCGGATTGGGATAATTTTTTACGTGCTAGTTTTAATACAGGAACGTGGAATTACTCGGGCAATTCCAATCCTCCTTTATTTGATGAAGAAACATTAGCGGCTCGCATACAAAAGCGTATGATTGGGTATGCTGA
>JAHJDR010000098.1 GCA_018812345.1 bacterium
ACAACGGACAACGGAAAACGGAAAACGAAATTATGGATACCTCAACAATTCTAACCTGGATAACCTTTATTCTTCTGGCAGGGTTTCTTTTTATTCCCTTTCTACCCAAAGCCAATGAAGGTTTAGCAAAATGGATTGCCTTATTCTTAACCATTCCCCAGCTTATTTTCGCAGGAATTATTTTTAAAAATTTTAATAATGCAACAGAGGGATTTCAGTTTATACAAGGGCCTTATGCATGGATCGACACATTTCATATTAATTACTTGGTTGGTATTGATAGCATCAGTGTGAGCATGGTTTTATTAACGGCAATTATTTGTTTTGTCGCTGTGATTGTTTCCTGGAATATTAATAAACGTGTACGTGCTTATTTTGCTTTTTTATTGCTTCTTAACACAGGGATGATGGGAACGTTTGTCGCTTTGGACTTCTTTTTGTTTTATATCTTTTGGGAGCTTATGTTGTTGCCCATGTACTTTCTCATTGGTATTTGGGGTGGTCCCCGAAGAGAGTATGCGGCGATTAAGTTTTTCATCTACACATTATTAGGTTCTTTATTCATGTTGCTTGTGATGGTGGCCATGTATCTTTACAGCGATGGTCATGTTTTTAATATGATAACACTTGCCAACACGGATACGCATGTTGGTTTACTTGCCATAAAAGACGGTTTTAATTATTTCAGACTTCTTTGCTGGTTGGGTTTATTTATCGGTTTTGCGATAAAGGTGCCTATGTTTCCTTTTCATACATGGCTTCCTGATGCACACGTTGAAGCCCCAACAGCTATTTCTGTTATCTTAGCAGGTGTTTTGTTGAAGATGGGAACCTATGGCATGTTGCGTTTCAACTACATGATGTTCCCTGATATCACAGCTTCTTGTGGCGTGATTGTGGCGACGTTTGGTGTTATTAATATTGTTTATGGTGCTTTGTGTGCCATGGCGCAAACAGACTTAAAGAAGCTTATTGCTTATTCATCGGTTTCACACATGGGTTTTGTTCTCTTGGGCATGAGCGCTTTTACAGCAGAAGGAATTAGTGGTGCTGTGATGCAAATGTTTAACCATGGAACGATTACAGCCATGCTGTTTATTTTAGTGGGCGTGATCTATGAACGGGCTCATCATCGTGACATTAATAAGTTTGGTGGTTTATATACAATAATGCCGCGTTATGGTGTGTGGGTTGCTTTTGCTTTTTTTGCAGCGTTAGGTTTACCAGGCCTTTCTGGTTTTATTGGTGAAGCTCTTGTGTTTCTGGGGTCCTATCCCACGTACCCTGTGCTCACAATTGTAGCTTTGAGTGGTGTTATTATTGGTGCGGCTTACTTGTTGTGGACAATTCAAAGAATGTTTTTTGGAACGCTTGATGAAAAATATGCCGCCTTAAAAGATATTAGTTTGCGTGAAGTGTTGTCGCTAGCTCCTTTAGGTGTCATCGTTGTTATTTTAGGTGTTTACCCAAAACCCATGTTGGATCTTATTGATTCCTCACTGGTGGCGTTGAATGCAAAAATAATTCCGTATCTTGATACAGCAACAATAACCTTCGCAAACTTATTTTAATTTATAGTCAACGTTGCTTGTTGCCTTGTAATTTTTTTTACGAGCGACGAGCGACGAGCGACGAATAAAATGACAAATATTGAATCCATAAAAGCCTTTTTTTCTTCTGAGCTTGTTTTGATTTTAGGGATTTTTCTTTTATTGTTTGTAGCTATTCGAAAAAGAAAAAATACCCAGCCCTCTCCAGGTGTTTTGGCGCTCATTACGTTATTGCTGTCACTTTTTGCCCTTGTTTTTACACATTTTACCGATAGTGTTTCTTTGTTTAGCGGCATGATTGCCTTGGATCCTTTTGGACAGTTTTTTAAAGTTATTATTATCAGTGTGGCTATTGTGTGTGTGGTGATGGCTAGTCGCTCAAAAGATATTGTAACAATGCCACGGCCTGAATTTTATGCCTTTCTCTTATTTTTGACATTGAGTCTGAATATTTTGTGTGTGGCTAATCATCTTTTGACCATCTATCTTGCGGTCGAAATGTCTTCACTTGTTTCTTATATGCTAACTATTTTTATGACAGATGATTCCCGTTCTGAAGAAGCAGGTCTCAAGTATGTTTTGTATGGTGGTGTGGCAAGTGGCATTATGATCTTTGGCATGTCCCTTTTATATGGTTTGACCGGACATTTAGGCCTTGCAGAAATACGTGGCGTTCTCGAAGCTGGGCAAGCTGATCCATTGGTTTTATTTTTAGCGACCATAATGATTTTTGCTGGCTTGGGTTACAAAATGGCTATTGCTCCATTCCATATGTGGTCCCCTGATGTTTATGAGGGTGCTCCCATGCCTGTGACCGCTTTTCTAAGTGTTGCGAGTAAAGCTGGTGCTTTTGCCATTACACTAAGATTCTTCCTTGTAGCCTTCTCTAGTATGGCCGGTAATGACATTTGGGTGGCTTTAGGTAAGATTGATTGGCCCTTTCTTATAGCAGCTCTATCAGCCCTGACAATGACTGTAGGGAATGTGATCGCTTTGCATCAGAAAAATATAAAAAGATTTTTAGCTTACTCTTCTATTGCCCATGCGGGTTATCTTTTGATGGGTGTTGCTGCGGTATCACGCATAGGTGTTGAAGCCATTATGTTTTATTTTGTTATCTATTTATTGATGAACCTCGGTGCTTTTTTTGTAGCCACTATCATAGCGAATCAATTTCAAACAGAAAACATGGAAGATTATAAAGGCCTTGTTAAACAAGGTTCCTTTGGGACTTTTTTGGCTATTAGTATGACGATTTTTCTGTTCTCCCTTACGGGCATTCCTCCGTTTGCTGGGTTTGTCGCTAAATGGTATATTTTTCAAGCCGTCATTGATGCCAATTTATATTGGTTGGCGGTTGTGGGTGTTTTGAATGCGGGGATTGCACTAGTTTACTATGTTCGCTTGATTAAATACATGATCATTGACGAGCAAGCATCAGAGATGCTTGTGAAAAACATTAACTCCCGATACCTTTCTTTTGTGGCTGTTTTAGCCTTTTTTACCCTTTTGTTTGGCCTCTATTTTGCACCAATAGCCAATTGGGTGAAGGCTTCTGCGTATTTGCTATACTAGACACGTGCTCTCAGATTGTTTTACAATTTCTCCAAAATTGCGTATGAGTTAACTTGTTATTATGGCACAAGATAAAGAAAAAGTTTGTTGCGGTCGTGAAGCTGGTCCACAGAGTAAGCTTATTACCAAGTGTTGTGCAAAACGCCTGCACTATGTGGAGGGGTTTTTACAAACAACACAAAAAGAAATACCTCAAATCAGAACACAATGGTCTTGGCAAGATTGGCTTGGCACGTTTGCGGTGCGTTTAGGTATTAAGCGTTATTCCTATATGGTGTCTCCGGGGCTCTATGCTGCGGGCACACCAACGCCTGAATCTCCTGTACTTGTTACGGGAAATTATAAATTATCTTTTGATCATCTGAGAAAACATCTTGCAGGTATTGATGCCTGGATTCTCGTTGTGGATACGCGTGGTATTAATGTGTGGTGCGCTGGAGGAAAAGGTACTTTTTCAGCTGAGGAAGTTAATCGTTTGATAGAACTCACTTCATTATCTGACTATGTATCTCATCGAAAAATCATTTTACCGCAACTAGCGGCAAATGGTGTTTGTTCTCGCGAGATTTCAAAAAAAACTAAGTTTAAAGTATTATGGGGCCCTGTTTTAGCTAAAGACATTCCCTATTATCTCAGCCATGATCACGTTCTCACAGAAGCCATGCGAACAGTTACCTTTACGTTATGGGAACGTCTTGTGCTTATTCCTGTTGAGCTTAGTTTTATTTTTAGACTGAGTACACTGTTCATCATACTAGCACTATTTATTCTTTCATCAATATGCTCGCAGGGAATATGTCTCTCATATGGTTGGCAACGTATTTGGTATTTGCTCTTGTTTAGTGTCATGGGTATTTTTTCCGGCGCTGTTGTCACACCGTTATTATTGCCTTGGGTGCCTGGAAATATGTTTGCTGTTAAAGGTGGGTTTGTTGGAACTTTTTTAGGTATTGGTATGCTCCATATTGTTTATGGTTCTGATGAGCGCGGCATGCTGCAGCTGGCCTTGCTTTTGATTACAGTGGCCTTGAGCTCATATACAGCCATGAATTTTACGGGTTCTACATCATTTACATCGCCTTCAGGTGTGGAAAAGGAAATGCGTAAAGCAATGCCTATGCAAATTTTAGTAACTTTAGTTGCCCTTGTTATATGGGTTTATGTGGGGGTAGCACCTCAATGATGAAATATCTCAATAATGTCGTGACCCTCAAACTTGATGAAGCAAAATGTGTTGGCTGTATGGAATGCCTTGAGGTGTGTCCAAGACTTGTCTTTGAAAAATATTCATCTAAGATTCGTATTAAAGATCTTGATGCCTGTATTGAGTGCGGTGCCTGTGCTCTCAATTGTGCGCCAAAAGCCTTAACCGTTCAGCCAGGGGTGGGGTGTGCTGCGGCCATTATTAATAGCTGGTTTCCGCAGAAGAAAGATTCCGGGTGTTGTTAAAAAATATGTGGATTAAGTGACTACTATAAATGTGGCTTTCTTGTGATCCCGTGTAAGCTGATGATATTTAAAAAAACAACTTTTCGGGTGCCCACCACTCTTGTTACTCTTCCAATCTTTCAGTTAAGTCATCCCACTGTGCTTTATCTTCTTCGCTACAGGCTATTGGGTGCAATCCCGTGCTTAATAGAGTTCCCATTTCTGGATGATTTGCCAATTGCTCATTTATGGCATTTTTTATTGCTGTTTGAGGATCTGCACCATTAAGAATATCTTCATGTGCTATTAGACAAGCTTCATCAAAATATTGCTCTATAGTAGGATTAAAAACAATCTTTGACTTTTGAATATCCTCAGATATTTTTTTCTCGAATGCTTGGTAAAATTCTTCAAGGCCAGTGTCATATATGTCTTCATCTTTATCAGCCGTATCAAATAACTTAATTATAGCTTCTTTTACTTGTTCTGGTATTTCTTTTTCATCATTTTCTGCACTATCCATTTCATTTGTCACCTGCTTTGGTGTTCTGGTATCTCTTGTTAAGACACTATGATTATAGCATGTTCTTTGCCATTCAAATTTGATAATAGAAGTCTCATACGAAGCACTAGAAAATTCAATAGAGAAGCCTTTAGGTTCTTCAGATTTGTGTTTTAGAGGATTAAACACATCAGTGATCCAAGAAGATTCAACTATTTCGTCATTCACAAAAAAGCCCTCAGAACAACTCATTCCGTTAATATTATAGTCGGTTGGTGGTGTTATCGGTGACATATTTTTGTTATTATCTTTCAGCAATTAAAGCATAATTGCTCTAAGCTTGTATTTATATTATCGGATTTAACTCTAATAAGATGCTATTTTTTAAAAAAAACTGGACACTTAAGTGTCCAGTCTAGAATTGAGATTGTGGTCTAAATTTATGTTCGTTTTGCGGTTATGGTGAGATAGTTTCAAATTCTTCTGGTTCCGTGACTCCAGATGATGATGATGAGCAGGCATCACAATCATAAGGATCACTAACACCTGTGTACTGATCATTGTGATCACCAAAATTAGAACATGTGGCAATTGTAACTTTACATACTGTAATTTCTGTACAATCACCATCTGCATCATATTCACAACATTCTGTTACAAGTCCTTCATAGCTTCCATGTTGCATATAACCAGGTTTACAGGCGCTTTGAGCGCTTAGGATTTTTGTTCTATTAGAATCGTCTGATTTTTTTACTAATCCTTCTAATTTATTAACAATTGATTTAAGATCAAAATGCATGTCATTCGAGTTTTTGGCTTTTGAATGTATAGATGGAGCCAATAAAACTAATAAAAGAAAAACAGACATAAAGATTGTTATAGATTTATAATTAATTCTCATTTTCATTCAGACCTCCAATTAATGTTTGCTATATGTAAAAGCAATAAGCATGCCATTTTATAGTTTGTTTTAATCAATAAAATCAAAGCCATATAGTTTTCTCGTTGTTATCGATTATTGAAATTCTCAATTTGATAGTGAATTTTTGACACCTATGCGTTATAGAGAGTCATGACATATGCTTAATTAACTAAAGCTAAACTTTAATTTCAAAAGTCTTTAGAATAACCGGCACGTTGGACTTTCGGCTCGGTTCCCTTCAAAGCGGAACAGTGGTGGGTGTTGTTGATATAAAACAAATACGAGGGCTATATTTTCTTGATAATCCTGGATTTTATGAATTCATAAGCTGTTTTTATGTCGTAGGAGACGCTGGGTCGAAGCAGTGGTGCTAAATCATTCAAAAATCCTGAGTTCGTTATTTTTGCATTGAGGTTTTGTTCAAACTCAGCTTTTGAAACACGAAGATTTTCATGGGATAGGTATTGATGGAATATATCAACAATGTTTTTAGCGTCAGCCCTTCCCTGGGTTATGCCCAGCCAGAGATCAAAGAGGTCACGTCCCTTTCGGCGCTGATAGAGGGCTCTTAATTTGGTAGCAAGTAATTCATCAAGAATGAAGGACGGAATGTCTGCTTTACCGGAAAACCATGGAGAATGGGATATAAGTGTTTTTGTAACAAGACCAAGCACGGTAAAGTGTTCTCTGGTATTGATTTCTACCTTCAATTTCAGAGGAACCACAGGAGGCATTTCTGAATCAATCTGGTAAGTCAATGTGACTCGACCTTGGCTTCGTTCTCGCTTGGGCGTTGCCAACCAGGAATCCAGACATTGCCGAATGGCGTCTATGATAGGTCCAATTGCTCCAGCCTGCATTTGAACAAGATCAATGTCTTCAGAATAACGAGAGGCAGGTGTTAGAAAAAGTTTGTGTAGGGCTGTTCCACCTCTGAAAGCAAGGTGTTCTCGTATTAGCGGATTTGAAAAGAGTTCAATAATAGCGCGGGTTATGATTAAATCCTGTTCTACCTGGGCATTAGAATTCCAAGGGTGTTCGGATCGCCATGCCAATATGTTAGCGGTTGGTATCATATATCACTTTGTGGTTTGGTATTTACAATGACTTGCCAACGCGAGTCCTTGTGAAAGCCTGTTATGGGTGTACTTACATCAAGCGGCGTTTTCACCGATTTTTGTTTTTTAAACCATTGTAAAAGTTTATCTGCGAGTTCGGGTTTGTTTGTTTGCTCCAGAAGCCATCCAAGTCTTTGTATATAACAGCGGTCTGCTTCTTGTTTGGAGACGGATAACAAATCTTCTGGGATTATCTTTTCAACGAGTTCAACCAGCACAGTTAATACTGTATCTAACCCTCCGATGGCAGGAGCAAATCGTACAAGGTCCATCGCTGTTGCTGCTGGCGATGATATTGGCAAAGAACCTGTATACCCTTTTGTTTTCTGTAACGGAGTTCTTGATAAGGTTTTTTTCTGGAAAAAACGGATTCTTAAATTATTAGTATGAATCATTCTAGTGTGACAATTAACAACTACCTGATATTCTTGCGGCTGTTGGTGGCTTGCTCCATACAGTGTTGCTGCAGTAAGCACACCCACATAGTAGGGTTGTTTTAGGAATTTCATGAGATCATCAATGAACCAGTCGGCAGGAATCATGCCCGTAGTTGAGTACTCCAGAGGGATGACCACATAAAAACCACGACGAATCATGGCAATACGCCCGGCCTTTTTTAAACGTTGCAGACCTTTGGACAGGGTAGAAGGTTTAAGACCCAACGCCATAGCAATCTCACATTTGGTAAAGCTGTAACGCGCCTTTTTTTGAAGGTTTTCGACAAAATTACTTACAGTTTTTCTAATCATTGGATCTAATAATAACATAAATGGACATAAAATGTCCATATATTATGTTTTAAACTCCTGGTGTTGGGTGTGCGGTTGCCATTATTAATAGTTGGTTTCCGTCAAAAGGGAACAGTGGTGGGTGTTGTTGATATAAAACCAAAAAACTAGTTTCTCTCAAAGCCAATAGACCTTTTCTTTTTTACAGGGGGGTCCATGAGCTGTCTGATAGCATCAAAAAGAGCCTTGATTTGAATATCGTGATTCACAACTTTATTTTCGAGCAAGTTAAGTTTTCTAGCTATTTGTCTATGATCAGATAAGGTTTCTCTGAGTTTAACAAATGCTCGTACCACATAAACGCTTACGTCTATAGCCCTCTGTGAATTTAGAACAGTGGCAGCCATAATGGCTCCATGTTCTGTAAAAGCATAGGGCAAGCTTGTGGAATGTTTAAGGTTTTGGAACCGGTCACAAATTGTGACCAGTTTATCTTTTTCTAGTTTTGAAATTTGAAACAAAAAATCATCAGGAAAACGTTTTTTATTGCGCTTTATGGCTTGATTGAGGGCTTTTGTTTTTACACCATATAACGTTGCTAGATCAGTATCCAGAATGACTTTTTCTCCCCTGATTAAAAAAACATTCTTTTCAACTTGAGGTATTGTAACAGAATTTGTTGTTGTCATATTTATAATTCCTTGTTTCTATATAGAGTAAACGAACGTTCACGTCAATTATAAAAAATGTTAACTTGCTAAAATTATTAATACAACTGTCTAAGGTTTTGGACGGCTATGAGAAAAATTGAATAGTTTTTCAAAATCTAATGAAAATCATTTCTCTTATTGAGTGTTAGGGTTAGGGTTAGTAATGTGTGCATTATTAATCATGTCATTATGAAAAAACCAGTACAAGGAAACCATATGAGTAAAATAGAGTTAAACTTATCAAATCTTGATGAACTTTTTCCAAATGATTTTTCTCAAGAACAAATTGCCAATGCAAAAACAATTTTTTTGAAAGAGCTCGCACTCAGCACACATCAATTCTATGGTGGAAAAATTGCTACAATGCCTAAAGCTGGTATTTATGGTTTTAACTGGTTTAATGTTTGGTACACACCCGGTGTTTCAAAGGTATCAACAACTATTCGTGATAACCATGATAGCTCTTTTGATCTTTCAAATCGTGGTAATCTTGTCGCTGTTGTTTCTGATTCGACACGTGTTCTCGGCGATGGTGATTGTTCGCCTTCTGGTGGTTTAGGCGTTATGGAAGGCAAAGCCTTTCTGATGAAATATTTAGGTGGGGTCGATGCGGTCGCTCTTTGTATAAACTCAAAAGATAAAAATGGTAAAAGTGATCCTGATAAAATTATTGATTTTGTGAAAATGGCAGAACCAAGTTTTGGTGCTGTTAATCTCGAAGATATCTCACAGCCAAATTGCTATAAAGTTCTCGATACACTTCGTGAGGAGTGCAACATTCCCGTATGGCATGATGACGCTCAAGGCACAGGTTGTGTTACTTTAGCAGGGCTTATTAATGCACTGCGTGTTGTTGATAAAGATATTAGTAAAGTACGTATTGCCATGTTAGGGGCAGGAGCTTCTAATACAACGATTGCACGGCTTATTTTAAAAGCGGGTGCTGATCCTGAAAAAATGGCTCTTTTTGATTCCAAAGGTGGTTTGCATACAGATCGTGATGATATCAAAAATGATCCCGCATTTTATCGTAAGTGGGAATTGTGTCAGCAAACTAATCCTGAGAAAATTACGTCAATGGAAGAGGCTTGTAAAGGTGCTGATGTTCTCATAGCATTAAGCAGACCTGGTCCTGATATTGTTAAACCTGAGTGGATTAAAAGCATGGGAACAAAACCAATTGTTTTTGTTTGCTCAAATCCTGTTCCTGAAATTTATCCTTATGCGGCTAAAGAAGCCGGTGCCTACATTGTGGCAACTGGTCGTGGTGATTTTCCCAATCAGGTGAATAATTCAATTGGCTTTCCTGGTATCTTGAAGGGTTCTTTGCTTGTACGTGCTAAGAAAGTAACGGATGAAATGGCGATTACAGCAGCTTATTCTATAGCCAATTATGCTGAAAGAAATGGCCTGAGTCCTGATAATATCATGCCAACAATGGAAGAAACAAATGTGTTTGCGGAAGTGGCTGCCGATGTCGCTATGCAAGCCGTGAAAGATGGAGTGGCGCGCATTGAACTCAGTCGCGAAGAAGTCTATGAACGCACACTTGCTGATATTAAAGAAGCCAGAGCGACCTTAGATCTTCTCATGGAAAAAGATTTTATCAATAAACCTGATATGAGTTTATTGGATGTAGCTCTCAGAAAAGCAATTGCTGCAGTATCTTAATAGTTTTTAGTCGCAGGTCTCTAGTTTCTAGTCTCTAGTCGCTAGTTGGTTAATTACGCTAGACGCTAGACGATAGACGCTAGCACGCTAGCACGCTAGCGAAGCAAATCCTTAATCTTAGTTCTCAAAATATCAATCGCAACATCATTTTTTGCACCATTGGGCACAATAATGTCTGCGTAGCGTTTGGTGGGTTCTACAAATTGAATGTGCATAGGACGGACGGTTCTATTATATTGCTGGATTACAGATTCCATTGTGCGCCCACGTTCTTTAATATCCCGTTCAAGACGGCGTAGTATGCGTGTATCGTCTGGTGCGTCTACATAAATTTTGATGTCCATCATGTTGCGCAGTTCTTTATCATGAAGGGCCAGAATGCCTTCAATGATAACAATATGCTGTTCTTCTAATGGCATTGTATTTCCAGAAGCTGTATGCGTTGTGTAATCATAAATAGGTACATTAATGGGATTGCCTTTTAAGAGGCTTGTCAGGTGTGCTTTTGCCAAATCAAAATTAACAGCATCAGGATGATCAAAGTTAAACGCATCACGTTCTTCTTTTGTGAGATGTGATAGATCTACATAATAAGAGTCTTGTTCAATCAGGGCAATTTCTTCTTTGGGAAGATCATGTGTGATTGCTTGTGCAACTGATGTTTTTCCAGAGGCTGTTCCGCCAGCAATGCCAATGAGAATTGTTTTTTTGTTTTGAGTCATAATGATTGCTTTCCTTGATTTGTGATACGGTATTTATTTGTTTCAATGCCTTATTAGCAACATATTTATCTGTTACTATTGCTTGAGGCCAAGGTTATTAATAATAAAATCATGTAGTTGCGGCCTGAAATATTTTAATTTGTTTTTATCGTCTCCTAGGTGGCGATTAGTGAGTAAAATAACCCAAAAGTCATTATCAAGATCCCACCAAAAACTTGTACCTGTAAACCCCAGATGACCAATGCTGTTTTTGGAAAAAAGTGTGCCTGATTGCGATATGTCTTTTGTTGGGGTGTCAAAGCCCAAGGTAAAATAACGTTGTGCATGTGATCGGTTAGGATTTGGTAATAAAAATTCTTCTGTTTTTTGTTTTTCAAATAAAGAAGACTTTCCTTGGAGTGCTTTTCGCAATTCAATTAAAAGAAAATTAATGCCTTCGGCTGTTCCAAATAATCCTGCATGGCCAGCGATGCCATCAAGAACTGTAGCGTTGAGATCCATAACATCACCACGAAGAGTGTGTTTGCGATATGGGCAGTGCGCAGAAGGAACAAAAAAATTGTTATTTTGTTTGTTGTCAGAAAAAAGTAACTTTTTTTGAAGTTTAAGTGGTTTTGCAATGAGGTTTTGAAAAAGAATATTTAATTTAGTGTTAGTTATTTTCTCAAGAATGAAACCGAGTAGAATAAAACCTAAATCACTGTAACACACGCCAGTTGGGTTAATGAGGCCTTTATCATTAAGAAGTTGTTCTAAAATATCTTGGGTAACAATTTCGCGGTTATGTGTTTTATTGATATGCGTTTTATAAAAGGGCTGCCAATCAACAAATCCTGATGTGTGGTTTAATAGGGAGGCAATTGTTTTTTCTGGTTGTATGCTTGTGGGAAAAAAATCAGATATCTTTTGTGTGAAAGAGATTTTGCCATCTTGGTAGAGTTTTAAAGTAACAAGAGCTGTGCATAATGGTTTTGTCAGTGATGCCAAATCAAAGTAACGGGGCATTTTATGCTGTTGTCCTACGTATTCATGGAATACAGTGTTACCATTTTGCGAAACAATAAGCTCTGCATCTTGATATGTTTTTGTGCTAAGACCTTGTTGGAGTTGATGAGACAGAGCTTTATTCATTATAAAAAGACTCCTCAAAAGTAATGGTATTATTCTCTGTGTTGAGAGTGATTGTGGCGCCAAGTGGTAGGGTTAGTTTTGGATTTGAGTGACCAACAGGAATGTTAAATAGAATGGGAATGTTGTATTCTTTTGTGATGCCTTCAATTGTTTCAACGTAATGTTCATCAGGGTTTGGTCCTTTTAACGAACCAAAGATAAGGCCTGAGCAGCGATCAAATTTGCCCGCCAGTTTTAAGTGTGTGAGCATACGATCAATTTCGTAAGGTTTTTCGTTGGTGTCTTCGATGAAAAGAATTTTATTTTCAGTGTTTATTTCATAACTTGTACCCAGAAGAGATACAATAAGGGTAAGACAGCCACCGGTGAGAGGGGCCGTTGCCCTGCCTTTATAAAGGGAATGGGCGTTATTAAATGTGAGCGTTTTTTCTAAGTTTGTTGCGGTAAGATGACTTTGTAGGGAAGCCATTGTTTGTTCATGCATATTGCTGCTGATATCTTTGCTGACAACAGGACCATAAAAGGTCATCCACTGATAGCGTTGATAGAGATAAGACAGTAGGCAGGTTATATCACTGTAGCCAATGATGATTTTAGCTTTTGGTGTTTTAAGATTTTTATCTAATAAGGGTAGGAGTCTCATGGCGCCATAACCGCCGCGTGCAAAAAGAATTGCTTTTGTATTGGGACACTCAAGAGCCGTGATGAGTTCTTCAGCACGCCGTTCATCTGTGCCCGCTAAATAGGGAATCTTATCAAATATATTATCATTATAGGCAACTTTAAAACCCCAGTTTTCAAGTAGGGTCACACCTTCTTCAAACGCAGCTCTTTCAAAAGGTGAACTGCTAGCTACGATGTGGATGGTGTCACCTTTTTTGAGGGGGGAAGGTTTAACTAAGTTCATAAATAATTCGTCTAGCGTCTAGCGTCTAGCGTCTAGCGTGAGACGTGAGACGTGAGACGTGAGACGCACATCATTTTTCGCATTCTCCAAAGCTTTTTCCTGTTACTTTTAAAAAAACATCTTCTAAATCACCACGATTAACGGAAATGTCTTCTACGCGGTAACTGGGCTGTTTAAGGATAACGCGCAGTAACTCTTCGGTCATCACTCCGGCACGTTCCCCGTGTGCAGACACAGAGTTTTCCTTGATGTGTGGGTGCCACTTTTTACAATTTGCGAACCAATCTTTGTTAAGGGGTTTGTTTGTTTCTATGCAAACCCTTGAATCACAGTATTTATTAATGAGGTTTTGTGGTGAGTCGAGCACTTTAATTTCACCTAGATTGATTATGCCTACGCGTTCACAAAGGGCTTGGGCTTCATCAATATAATGTGTGGTAAGAATAATAGTTGTGCCTTCGGCGTTGAGTCTGCGTAAATATTTCCATAGGTCATGACGCTGCTCAACATCTACGCCTGCAGTGGGTTCATCAAGAATAAGCAACTGTGGTTTGCTCACAAGGGCTTTACAGATGAGTGCTCTTTTTTGCATGCCGCCAGATAATTTGAAGATTTGCACGCGCGCTTTTTCTGTTAGTCCAAATTGTTTTAACAGCGCTTGCACAGTTTTGTTGCGTTCTTTTCTTGGGATGCCAAAAAAACCAGCATGATGAAGGAGGTTTTTTTCAATAGTAAAAAATTTTTCAAAATTCATTTCTTGAGGTGAGTAGCCAATGAGTTGTCGTGCTTTTTTGTATTCGGCAACAACATCATGATCAAAAACTTGGATGGTTCCGCCGCTTAAGCGACAAAGACCTAAGATTGCTTGTATTAATGTTGTTTTACCAGCACCATTGGGGCCTAACAAACCAAAGAATTCTCCTTTTCTCACAGTTAAGGAAACGCGTTTTAGGGCTTTAACCTTATTATAATTCTTTATGGCTTGATGAACTTCAAGGGCATGCATGGAAAGACTCTATAAAACTTAACTCAAGAGCACAATAAAAATATTAT
>JAHJDR010000099.1 GCA_018812345.1 bacterium
GGCTCTGTTGTGGGTCTTGTTGGTGAATCGGGTTGTGGTAAAACAACATTAGGACGCACAATCTTAAAACTTATAGAGCCCAGTGAAGGAGAAATCTTTTTTCAGGGTAAGGACATTACAAAATTTACTCATGAACAAATGCGTCCTTTAAGAAAGGACATGCAGATTATTTTTCAAGATCCTTTTTCATCTCTTAATCCAAGAATGAGCATTGGTTCTGCGCTTATGGAGCCTCTTGCTATTCATGATAAGGGTAAAAAGGCAGACCGTTTCGAAAAGGCTGTTGCTTTGCTCAAAACAGTTGGTATTGATGAAGATGCGATGGTCAAATACCCTCATGAATTTTCTGGAGGTCAGAGACAGCGCATTGGAATCGCACGCGCCTTATCTGTTAAACCAAAACTTGTGATTGCTGATGAGGCTGTTTCCGCTCTCGATATTTCTATTCAAGCACAGATTATTAATTTGCTCATGGACTTAAAAGAACAGTTTGGGCTGACCATGATTTT
The DNA here is from genome assembly GCA_018812345.1 of bacterium. Lineage (GTDB taxonomy): Bacteria > UBA10199 > UBA10199 > UBA10199 > JADGCS01 > JAHJDR01. The sequence goes on from JAHJDR010000099.1 coordinate 510, forward strand.
TATAGCCCATGATCTTAAAGTTGTAGAACATATTTCCAACTATATTTGTGTGATGTATTTGGGGCGTGTTATGGAGGTTTTTGAAGCTTCGGAATTGGGAAATGCCAGGCATCCTTATACAAAAAGTCTCATTTCAGCTATTCCCATTCCTGATCCTGCAATAAAAACACATCGCGAGATTCTCCAGGGAGAAATCCCATCACCCATGTCACCCCCTTCAGGCTGTGTTTTTCACACACGTTGTCCCATGGCAAAGCCAGAATGCGCACAAAATATTCCAAAATTACGGATACTTGAAGGAAAACACAAAATCGCTTGCGACTTGGTCTAATAGCCATTAATTATCAAAATATAGGGGCAGTATACGCTAGACGTTAGACGATAGACGCTAGCACGCTAGCGTGAGCTAGCCAAATCCAACTCTTTAAAATTACAAGTTATTATGCGATTTAATCTTGATTCGTCGATCAATTGCGTCTAAGTATTTCAGATGGCAAAAAATACCATGACAGCATTCATTCTTAAACAAATATTGATTCTTTGTTTAGCCATCACCTTTTCCGCATGTGATAATAATGAAGATGGTGGTGGTGGTGGTGGTGGTGGTGGGACAACCGTTACAGCGGCAGCGGCAGAAGCTGTGGGACCTGTTGAGCAGCTTGTGACAACAGATGTGTTAAATTACGTTAATGATATTCGAGGAAATATCCAGGATTATATTGAAACACTAGGTGGTGTAGATGATTCAGGTGTTAATGTTCTCGTTAAGTCGAAAAATATTATTAATGATGATGTTGAGCAAACAATGACGATAGATATTGATGAGTCTGAAGCGTGTGATACGAGCGGTACAAAAAACATCATTGGCGCACCAACATTTACTTTAAATGGAGATCAGACAACAGGCAGTGTCGTAGGAACGCTAATTTTACAATATAATGATTGTGAAGACATCATTGTTTTACAAACATCTGGAGGGAATTGCTCTGTTTCTCCTGTTGTTGACGGACAAATAACGATTACTTTAAATATAGAGTACATATTAACAGGCGATGTTTTTGGAGACACTGCCATTGATGATCTAACAGGTGTGACTGCCGCCACAGGCGCAGAGCTCGATGTCCTGCTTGATGGTGCTGATGCAGACCAGTTGTATTCTTTTACATATAGTTTAAATTCAAATTCTTCGAATACTAATTTAAGTGGGTTGGTGACTTATTCTGGCAGTGCGTATGATGTAGATGATATAGAGTCGTATGTATCAGATACAGCAACAACAACAATTTGTGATTAATAAATTTTTAACACTAAAGAGGGTTGGGCGACTATGAAAAAATTGTTTTTTATCTTTTTAGTTTTGGCTTTGGTTTTTATTTCAGCACAATCTTTTGCTAAGGGACAGCAAAATAGTTATGATCTACCAGAGTCTTATTATAATTCTTTGCGAACAGAACAAAAGCTTAACAATCAAAATGATACCACGAATCGTTCTGGTTTGCGTGCTGTGGCACAAGATTCGGACGTTTCCAACACCAGTAATTGGCGTTCAAAAAACCAAAAAACAACCAAGCCTTTAGCAACAGATACAACAGTTCAAGAAGAGCCGCTAAGTGATTCTGTGACCACTGTTGATGCTAGTGTTGTTTCGCACACGGAAGCACCAACGGCAGATGTGCAGCCTGCTGTAGCACAAGAAACACCCAAAGAAGAACCCAAAAAACCAGCACCAAATAAAAAGAAAAGAGCAAGAAAGAGCTATCCATCGTACGATCAATCAAGCAAGTATAATTTATCATACATAACAACAGCAGTAGGGGCTTTGCGACAAGAAATTGAAGAAATGAAAAAAGGGTTGGGCAAGGATAAAACAGCAGGATATGACGGTGGTTTTTTTATAAGAAATGAAGAAAACACTTTTAAGATGTCTATAAATGGCAAATTGCAGGTTCGCTATTCTTTCAATATTGCTGAAGACTTTGAAGATGGCCATACGTTTGTTATTAGACGGGCAAACATTTCGTTTTCCGGACATGCCTTTACAGAAAAGCTAGGATATTTTTTGTTATTTAATTTGGGTGGTGCTAATTCACTGTTGGTTGCAGATTTGTCCTATGATTTTCATAAAGCCTTTGGTGTTCACCTCGGTAGAATGGGCCTTTCGGTTACAAATATTCAAGATGATAGTTCTAGCAAGCTTATGTTTGTGACAGCCCCTTTGGCAGCGAGTCGATTTGATTCTGTAGGCTTGCCAGTCCAAATTCTTTTTTCAGGCGCCATTGATTTTTTTAGTTATAATTTTACGATAACAAATGGTCTTGGCACAAGTTATGATGGCAACTTGAATAATGAAATGGCATACGCAGCAAGATTTGATTTTAGAGTGGTTGGTGAGATGAGTTCTGGTCAGGGAGATTATGCTAATTCAGAAAAACCGGCTTTTACAGTTGGTCTGGGAGGTGTTTATGGTCATGAGGATACAGGATCACAAACGCGGCATATTGTTGCTGCAGGGGATTTTAGATTTAAATATAAGGGCTTTGCTCTTTTAGGAGCTGGTTATTATCGCCAACAAGACCCTGACATGTTTACGAGAGCACAAACGGATATTGGAGCAGAGCTTATGGCGGGTTATTTTCTGATCCCGCAGAAGCTGGAGCTGGCTATTCGTGGAGCAGCTTTGTTTGATGATATTACTGATTCTGGTTTAAATTTAGGGCTGGCGACAGATGGAGACACACGCCTTAATGATCCATCCCTTGGTGGTGGGGATGTTGATGGCGATGCTTTTAATGAGTATGAAGGATCAATAGCCATGGGATATTATTTTGAAGGGTTTAATGTAAAGATACAAGCTCAATATAGTTTTTTTCTCGATGGGATTGCTGGGCCTGATGATCGCATTTATCACGTAGGCATGCTGCAGCTACACATGCATTTTTAAAGAAATAATTAGTTCATACAGAAATAAAGCCGGGTTGTTATTTTCTATCCGGCTTTTTTGTTATCTGGCGATTTTGCCAGGGTCTCTTGTTTCATCCTTTCAACACAGCCATTACTTTCTTTAAATCATCCCAAGCAAAGCGTTTCATGGCAGGATTGCGTAAGAGATACGCTGGGTGAAATGTGGGCATGACGGTAATGCTCTCAAATTCTTTAAACGTTCCGCGCAGTTTAGAAATGGGAATTTGGGTTTCTAGCAAAACATGGGCAGCCACTTTACCCAAACAAACAATCATTTTTGGTTTTACAATTATTAACTGCTGTTTCAGAAAAGGAAGGCACGCTTCCATTTCATCAGGAAGAGGATTGCGATTGTTGGGAGGACGGCATTTGACAACATTAGCAATGTAAACATCCTTTCGAGAAAAGCCCATGGCTTCAATCATTTTCGTGAGCAACTGACCAGCACGACCAACAAACGGAATGCCTTGCACATCCTCATCATGACCAGGCCCTTCACCAATAAACATAAGATCAGCTTCAGGGTTGCCCACACCAAAGACGATGTTTTGTCGTTCTTTGTGAAGATGGCAACGATTGCAATCGCCCAGGGACTCCTCAAGGTTTTCTAGCGAGTGACAACTTGTTGGTTGGTTTGGACGGGTCGAAGGGTCGAGGGGTCGAAGGAGCTCGGGGTCGCGGGTTCGCGGGACTGTGGGCGTTTCAGACTTGTCGGACACGTCAGGCATGCCTGACGATTCTGCGTTAGAGCCCGTGCTAAAAAAATCCACTCCAGATTGTTTCAGGGTTTCTAAGTGGGTAATAATTGAGTTACGCGTGAGTGTTTTGTCCTGTTGTGTTGTCATGAGCTGTGTCTAATTTTATTTTGTTACTATGTAAAGACTAACATATCATCGTTTACCTCTTGTTATAATACGCTAGACGCTAGACGATGGACGCTAGACGTTTATCCCCAATTCCTCCTTGACCAATGAGCAAGGCCATTTTATCATGTTTTAATAAATTTTCTTTAATTATTACAGCAGATTATATATATAAAGATCAGAGAAATTTATGTTATTTAGTGTTCCTAATATTATTACTTATGGTCGTATTATTTTGATTCCCGCTATCATTGTTTTGATGGCCATGGTTGGCGATCACAAAAGCTATGATACAAATTTTTGGCTTTGTTTTTGGGCCATGATACTTTTCACAATTGCGGGCATATCTGATCTTGTTGATGGGTATTATGCGCGGCGCTATAAAGCTGTTAGCAACATGGGCAAGTTTATTGATCCCATGGCAGACAAGCTTATTCATATGACAGCCCTTGTGATGCTCATACCTTTGGGTCGCATTTCCGCATGGATTGTTGTGGTCTTATTATTTCGTGAGATTTTTGTTAGTGGTATACGTGCTGTTGCCGCAGCAGAAGGTGTTATCATTGATGCGGCTCAGTGGGGAAAATATAAAACAGCGTGGCTCAATGTAGGGCTTGGCGCCATGATCCTGTACTACCCTCTTTTTCAAGGAACAGCATTTGAAGCCAATACGTACGCTGTTGGTATTATGTGTGTTGCTGTGGGGTTTGTTTTTTCGATAGCCAGTGGCATGCAATACACAGCACGTTTTATTAAGCTCGTAAACAAGTCAAAGTAAGGAGTAGACTTTGCATTCTCGAAGCATTGGAAATATTTTGCTCGAATACACTTTGCTTACACCACAACAGCTGGAAGAGGCCTTGGCCTTTCATCGCGACAAAGACATGCGTTTAGGCGAGGCCATTATTCAATTAAGTTTTCTCAAACAAGAAGATATTTTACGGGCACTGAGCTTACAGCTTGGACTTGATTATCTCGAGGAGTTAAATCCTGATGAAATCCCCAACGACCTTATCCAAGCGGTTCCTATTAATTTTGCTAAAAAAAATGAGCTTATACCAATCAAGCGGGAAGAAGGGCATGTTGTTGTGGCTCTTGTTGATCCAGAAAATCACACAGCACTTGATGACTTAAGAATTTTATTTGAAGCCCCTATCAAGCCCGTTATTGTAGGCTCAAACATTATAGTTGATGCTATTAATTCTTGTTATAATCGTACGCCTGAAAATGATGCTGTCATGAGTGAGCTTGATGAAGATGGCACAGACATGATTGACGATTTTGAAGAGGTTGAAGATTTGCTTGATTCTGATGATGAAGCGCCTATCATTCGCTTGGTGAACCAACTTCTTGTCCGCGCTGTTAAACAACAAGCCAGTGATATTCATGTTGAGCCTTTTGAAAAAGAACTTGTTGTGCGTTACCGGATTGACGGGTCTTTATATGAAATCATGCGGCCACCCAAAAAAGTACAAAATTCCATTTTGTCGCGTATTAAAATCATGGCAGATCTTAATATTGCTGAAAAACGTCTACCCCAAGATGGGCGTATTCGGATTAAGTTAGCGGGCAAAGACATTGATATTCGTGTGTCTACATTGCCCACATCATATGGTGAGTCTTGTGTCATGCGTCTTTTAGATCGTAGTAAAGTTTTGCAAGATTTGAGCTCGCTTGGATTTTTTAAGAAAGACCTTGTGGTCATACGTGAACTCATCAGTCGCAGCCATGGCATTCTTCTTGTTACAGGCCCAACAGGGTCTGGTAAAACAACCACGCTGTATGCTTGTTTAGCAGAAATAAATGAACCAGACGTAAAAATAATTACGGTAGAAGATCCTGTCGAATACCAAATTCCTGGGATTAATCAATGTCAGGTAAACGCAAAAATTGACATGACCTTTGGGGCGGCGCTCAGATCAATTTTGCGTCAAGATCCTGATGTGGTGATGATTGGTGAAATTCGTGATAAAGAAACAGCAGAGATTGCTGTTCAGGCCTCTCTCACAGGCCATTTGGTTATTTCAACACTTCATACAAATGATACAGCCACAACGCCAACACGTATTATTGATATGGGGGTAGAGCCTTTTCTCGTCGGCGCCTCCTTGATTGGTGTTATTGCACAGCGTTTAATTCGTAGAGTGTGTAAGTCATGTCGCATTCCTCAAGATTTGACAGAAAAACAATTACTAGAGATTGGCCTTAATCCTAAGGTTGTTGAAGGTAAAACTATCTACAAAGCCTCTGGTTGTACAGAATGCCTGGAAACAGGTTATGGTGGCCGAACAGCAATTCATGAAGTGTTAACAATTAGTGATGGTGTGCGCGATTTAATTATTGCTAATTCAGATGCTATTAGCATTAAAAGGCAGGCAATGAAAGAAAACATGAGAACGTTGCGTGAATCAGCTATTATTAAAATGCTAAATGGCGAAACATCATTTGAAGAAGTCATGATGCTCACACAAGAAGATGTGAAGCGCGAACAAAAGAATTAGGTTTTCGTTTTTCGGTTACCGGTTTTCGTTTATTTTAGAAAACGGACAACGAACAACGGACAACGGACAACGGACAACGGACAACGGACAACGGACAACGGACAACGAGTATGCCCTTATTCGAATACAAAGGTGTCGATGCTAAGTCTAAAAATGTCAGTGGCACAGTTGATGCTGAATCTGAAAAAGCAGCTCGCGCCAAGCTGCGGCGTCAAAAAATATTTCCCACAAAAATTTCGCAGCAAGGAAAAGGCATTAAAGAAATTCGGCTTTTTAAAGGGGTGAAGGTTGAAGAAATTGCCAACATGACGCGACAACTCTCTGTTCTTCTTAATGCCAACATTCCACTTATTGAGGCTCTTGAAGCCACAATAGATCAGGTGGAGAACCCTGAAATCCGCAAAGCCTTAACGGATATTAAAGGAAAGGTCAGTGAGGGTTCGCGCATGGGTGATTGCCTGGCAGCCTATCCAAAGGTTTTTGATAATATTTATATTTATATGGTCAAAGCGGGCGAGTCTTCTGGTTCTCTAGATGTTGTTCTTGATCGCCTGGCCCTGTTTAAAGAAGGCCAGGCAGATTTAAAACAAAACATTCAAAGTGCCATGATATACCCCGCACTAATGATTTTTGTTTCATTTGGCATGTTGCTATATTTATTTACAAGTGTTGTCCCTAAAATTACTAGCATGCTAATAAAACAAAAAGCAGCACTGCCTTTGCCAACGCAAATTGTGATGGGCATTACAGATGCAATTCTTAATTACTGGTATTTTGTGGGTGCTGGACTCATAATATTTGTTTTGTGGTTTTTGTCATGGAAAGGGAGTGTAAAAGGCCGAGAGCGTATTGATAAATGGCGATTGACAGCGCCTATTATTGGCGGCTTAAGCATTAAAATTGCTGTTTCACGATTTGCGCGAACGCTTAGCACGTTACTTGACAGTGGTGTGCAGCTTCTGCCAGGTCTTGAAATTGTAAAAAATGTATTAGATAATGTTGTTTTGGCAAAAGTTATTGAAAATGTTATGGCCAATGTAAAAGAAGGAGAGTCTTTAGCAGATCCGTTAAGTAGGTCGGGCTATTTCCCCGCAATGTTTTTGCACATGATAAAGGTTGGTGAAAAAACGGGTCAACTAGAAAAAATGTTGGAAAAGGTTGCTGCCAACTATGATAAAGAAGTTGATACCTATGTAAAAGGATTAACGTCTATGTTAACACCCGTCATGCTTATTTTTATGGGAGGGATGATTGGCTTAATTGTGGCCGCTGTTTTATTGCCCATTTTGGAAATGCAATAATTTATAAAAGATAAAAAATTCACCTTTGTTCATTTTAGCAGGACTCTGGTGAGCTAAAGGAGGAATAAATGTTAAAAATGATGAAAACATTGCAGAATAGTAAGGGCATGTCTCTTATGGAAATTCTTGTTGTATTAGGAATTATAGCTGGTGCAACGGCAGCTATTGTTGGTGCCGTGTCAAGCAAAGCAGATAAAGCGCGTATCAAACAAGCAGAAACAGAAATATCCGGTTACGTTGGTGATATTAAACAATATAAGATTGATGAGCGCAAATATCCTTCAACAGATGAAGGGTTAGAAGCTCTTGTTGATGCTGGTTTTAGAGAAGAAATTCGCGCCGATCCTTGGGGCAATGACTACACATATGAGTCTCCTGGAAGTCATGGAAAGAAATTTGAAATTTGTTCAGACGGCCCTGATGAGGAAACAGAAGAAGACGATATTTGTAATTATAAAAAGAGCGACGAATAATAATCGGTTATCGGTTATCGGTTATCGGTTATCGGTTATCGTGAAACAACTGGGGCCTCTTTGTGAAAGTAGTATTGTTAGAAAAAGAAAAACATTGGTCTAAATTTGATCTTGTAATGGTTATTATTTGTTACACTGGGGCAATAGCAGCTATTCTAGCCCCTTTGTTTACATAACCCATCATAATATCATGCAAAGATCCTCACTTTATAGGTCTCCTCAAAAAGGCATGTCCTTAATTGAAATTCTCATTGTTTTGGGTATCATAGCAGGTTTTACAGCCTTTGTTATGGGCGGGATTACTGACAATGCCAAGCGCAATATGCGCAGCACCTCTAGTTTTTTAATCCGAACAGTAAAATATTCTTATACACAGGCAGCCCTCACAAATACGTATTATCGTATTGCCTTTTCTTTGTCAGCAGAACCTCAGACCATGCGAATTGAAATGTCTACTGAACCTTTCTATATTGTTCGTGACGATGATGAGGCAGAGGCCTTGCGTTTGGAAAATGAAGAACGTCTTTCAGAAGAAGAGTTGGCAGAGACCTCTAGTGGCGCCCAAGGCGCGGGATCTTTTCAAGAGTTAGAAAGCGATTTGTTTGATTTGAAGGAGTTGCCAGACGATATTAAAATTGCCAGTATACAGACGCGAGAACAGGCAGAAGCAATAGAAGAAGGGGACACCTATCTGTATTTTTTCCCCAAAGGATATACGCAATTCGCTGTTATTCATTTAAGCGATATTGATGAAACAGCTTTTATGACCCTTGTGGTTAACCCCTTGACGGGCGTGGTTGAGGTGTATTCTGAGTATATAGAATTTGATAAGCTTATTGAAGGACAAGAAGAAGAGTAAGAAGGCAAATTATGTTTATCAGAAACAAAAAAGGATTTTCTCTTATTGAAATACTAATAGCGGTTGGCATTTTAGCCAGCTCGCTCGTTGTGTTTATCACGCGCGCTGAAAACTCAGCGCTCATGATTCAACGGGATCAAGAAGAATTTGTTGCTGTAACGTTAGCCAGTAATAAAATGATAGAGCTTGAAAAAGATATTAAAAAAGATTTGGATCGTGGCAAATTTGCTGATGAGGCTGCTGAAAAAGGTACGTTTGATGAGCCTTTTCAAGAGTATTCGTGGGAATACACGATTCGTAAAGTGGAAATTCCAGTGGCTGAGTCTGGTCAAGAAGGTACGAATTCAGCCGTAGCCATGTCTGCGATCAAAAATATTATGAAACAGATTTCAAAAGCAGTGCGCGAGGTCAAGCTAACGGTAACCTGGGGAGAGGTTGTGGATGACAAAGCAGAAAACTCTTTTGATCTCGTGACGCATGTTGTGAATGTGAAATAGGTTATGGGTTATCGGTTATCGGTTGTCGTCGTTGGTTTGAATATTATGACAAAAGGATTGGTTAAATATTTACGCAGTAAAGATTGTTCTCTAAAACAACGAGAACCGACAACCGACAACCGACAACCGAATGCTGGTTTCACCATGATTGAAATTATCATTGCGATAGGTATTTTAGCGGCTATGATGGTTTCTGTGACTGAATTTACAACTAATATATTAAATCGTAAAGTAAAGAATGATGATCGTATGCAAATGCATCACACCGTTTCAGTGGCTGTTAATAAAATCACAGATGATTTGCGTATGGCCTTTATTGTGGATTCAAAGTTTCAAGGAAAAGACAGCGTGTATAAAACCGGCTTTATTGGAGAAGAGTCTCGGATGGATTTTTCCACAATGAGCAATGTTCATTTTATTAAAAACAAAAAAGACACGGACCAGATTCATGTGGGGTACGTGGCGGAAAAGAATGAAAAAGGCCATTTAGATTTGAAAAGAAGGCAAACAGATTATCTGGAAGATAAAATCAATGAAGGGGGACACTCCCTGTTGCTTATTAAGAATATGAGCCAGTTTGCTTTGGAGTATTATGATTCTAATAAAGAAGAATGGAAAAAAAAGTGGGACACAGAATCAATTTCAGCAGCAGGTAAGCTGCCACAAATTGTAAAAATTAAAGTAGGTGTTTTACAAATCTTTGATGAGGAAACAGAAAAGGAACCAAAAAAGGAACCAAAAGAACACTACTATGAATTTTTAGCTGAAATTCCCATGTACAACACAAAAATAAGTTTTTAACCCAAAGTTTGGGTTTGTTTATATGAAAACAAGATTAAAAAATCAGCGTGGCGTAGCTCTTATTCTCGTCATGGCCGCCATTTCATTCTTAACAGTTCTTTGTCTGGATATGTTTGATGATTCTTTAACAGGGCATCAGTTAGCACAAAATTATCGTTCTCGGGCCCAAGCGTATTATTTAGCAAAATCAGGACTCAATTTTTCTAAAATGCTTTTGTACTACAATAAACAAGTGGAAAGTACTTTGGCCAAAAAGAATACAAGTTTGCAAGCCCTTGGTTATGAGCCCTTATATAAAATGATTCCTTTGAGCAGCGAGCTGCTAAGAGGAATGGCGAGCATGAGTCAGATGGCTGGAGGAGGCGATTCTGAAGACATGGATGATGACAGTGCTGCGGCCTCAGACTCAGAGGCTTCTGCTGATGATTCAAGCATGCAATCTGTTGGCATGCTTGAAAAGCAAGATGTAGAAGACTTTTTAAACTTTGATGGGAACTTTGATGTTTTAATCAACGAGGAGCAGTCAAAGTATTCTCTAAATGCTGTTTCTAAAATGACACCAACATCCTCAACTTATGATATTCACAAAAAAGTTCTCTTATCATTGTTGCAGTCCCCTTCTTTTAAGAATTTCTTTTCTAACCAGTCGTTTGATGCAAGAAATCTTGTACATGCCATAGCTGATTTTGTTGATTCTAATACAGCAATCAATGAATTTGATCAGGTAGAGCGGGGCAGTGAAAGCTCGGCTTATGATGGCTCTGTAAAATATAAGGTAAAAAATGGCCCTCTCTTAACATTGTCAGAATTAAGATTAGTTGCCGGAATGAGCGATGATATCTTAGAAACGCTTAAACCCATGGTTACTGTTTATCATACAAGCGAGAAAATAAATATTTGTCTGGCACCAGAAGAGGTTGTGGATGCCTTGATTGTTCTTTACACACAGTACTCCGAATGTACCAATGCCATGGATGCTGAAAAGGATGCCAAAGATGTGGCTGAGATAAGAACAGAAATATTGGCCAGCTGTCCAGCAACCAACGATATCGCAACAGCGCTTTACAATAAGCTAGGAATTATTACGACATCTGCAAGCACAGCAAGCACAACAACTTCCCCGAGCGCCTCCTCGAGCTCCTCATCAAGTGGTTCGAGTAGCAGTGCCGCAGCAACAGCAGCAGGTTGTAAGGTTCTATTTGAAAACTTGCTTTCAGAAGACAATAATATATTTAAGATTAGAGCTACGGGCACTGTAAATGATGTGGAAACCAGTATTGAAGTTGTTATGGATACATCTGGTTCTAAAGCCAGCAAGTGGCCCATTGTATATTATCATGTTGACTAATGAAACGACGCATAAAAATGCTATTATTTCCTTTGTGATTTTGCAAAGTTGTAATACTATAGGCCCAAATGTCACAAACAATACTTGGCATTGATCTCGGAACCTATTCCCTCAAGATCCTTCGTTTAGAGCGGCATGTTCAAGAACTGCGTTTATTGGATTTTTTTGAGCTGCCACTTGACTTGCATGCTCGTACGCCCCACGATGAACAAGTTACAGAAGTATTGGGCGCCTTTTTCAACGAACACTCTCTTGATGCTGATATTGTCTGCATGAATTTGCCGGGGCACTTATTGTCTTCGCGTATTGTTGACGTACCTTTTGTTGGTCAAAAAAAGATAAACCAGGCACTTGATTTTGAATTAGAAGGCCACCTACCCTTTCCCATAGAAGATATTTTTTGGGATTATCATGTTATCAAAGAAGATGAAAATTCCTCAGAAGTCCTGTGTGCTTACACGCACGAAGCAAATATTGGCAAATACTTAAGCTGCCTTGAGAGTATCAATATAGATGCAAAATATCTCGGTGCCGATTTTGCCGATTTTGCGAGTATTGCTCAAGTTGCCATTCTTCCCCCAGAAGGCTTTTATGCTTTATGTGATATTGGGCATAGCAAAACGACACTACTCATTATGGATGGCCCCCAGCTTAAATATGCTCGAACCATTGGTGTTGGCGGCTATCACTTTACGCGAGCTATACAGAGGGCCTTTAATCTCAATTATGAAAAGGCAGAAGCGCTTAAATTAACAAGAGGTAAACTGTACTTACGGGAACAAGAATCTGATCAAGTCTCTCGTATTTTGTCTCATGTTGCTGCTGAACTCATTTCCGCCATTAAGCAAACCTATATGGGGGCAGCAAAGTATTATGGTAACATCACTGTGCCCGCAGTATATTGTTGTGGTGGTGGGACAAAGCTTATTGGCATATTAGAACATCTTTCTTTTCATCTGCAAACCAACTTTTTTGAACTTGATGCCCTTACGTTCACGGCGCATCACTTTGAAGATGCTGACGATATTAATCGTGCAATACCACAGGTTCTCTCAACAGCAATACGGCCTATATATTTTCACCGTATTCCGCGTATAAATTTTCGCAAAGGACCTTATGCTTATAAGCAAGATATTCAAATTGTTACACGAGAATTTAAGTCTGTAATTGTTTTTGTGTTTCTCATTGCGGTCTTGGTTGTGACTTATTATTTCATTGCGGAAAACCATTATTCAGAAAAAATTACTAAAATTGATCGCACAGTAGACAAGCTAATGCGCGATGAATTTAAGGATATTACAGTTGCAAAGAGAAAAAGAGGGGCTAAAAAAGATGATACAGAGAACCTGCTTAAGAAATATTTAAAAAGTGTCAAAACAAAAATAAATGAATATGAAAGTGTTTCTTCAGGAGGTAGCTCTGAGGCGGTTTTAAATATTCTTTATGAGATTTCAACGAAACTGCCTCCAAAACAAGCAGTAAATTTTGAAACAAAAGAATTTGTTTTTGCAGAGGATTTTGTACGGTTAAGCGCAACGACCAATGACACCCTAAACGTAGAAAAAATTATAGAATCTCTTCGTAAATCAGAAATGTTTTCTGAGGTGTCCTCAACAGATGCACAGCCAAAGCCCGGAGGGCTTTGGGATTTTACATTAAAAATTGATTTACGCCAAGCGGCAAGGAGTGCAGATTAGTTAATGGATTTTTTAAACAAAAATAAAATTCTCAATAAAATAAAATTTGATGAGCTGTACAACAGCTTTTTATTTCTTGATAAGAAACAACAATATCTTGTTGCCGGTGTTATTGTTGTGGCGTTGCTTCTTGTGTTGATTTTGCCTGTAAACTTTGTCTCTTCTCAGCTTAATGCACGCGAGGAAGAATATAATCAAGTGGCGGAAACAGCAGCAGAGCTTTACGCGCAGCTTAACTACTATAAAGATCTCAAAGGTGGTGCGGGCAAAAGTGGGGCCGCTTCACAGAAACTAGGAGCTGATCCCCTCAAGAGAATTGTTTATCAGTTTGCTGATGAAATTGGCATTGAACAAAAGAAAGTAAGGCTCAAAACAATTCCAACAGTTGAGCAGGGCTCTTTTATTGAAGAAGGTAAGGAGCTCACAATTCAAAACATAGATTTTTCACAAATGGTGGATTTATTAGAAAAGATAGCAGCTTATCCTGATGTCCCGATCAACATAAAAAAGATGACAGCAAAAGCAGATCGCAGAAATAAACAAAGCATGAATAATGTTGTAATGACGATTAGCATATTACAGCCTAATGTAGCGGTAGAATAATATGAACAGAACAGCACAAATCATTCTATACATTCTCACAGCGCTGATAGCGTTTGTGTTTTTTGTTGTGCTCTTGTTTCCTTTAGATTCTGTGATTGGTTATTTTTTGGGAGATATTGAAAGAGCCACAAAAGGAGAATACCGTATTTCTGTTTCAGAAATTGATGCGAGCCTGATATTTGATACGCAGCTTTCTAATTTCCGAGTTTATGAAAAGGGTGTTGAAATATTTTCAGTGCCTAAACTAGAAATTGGTTTTTCTCTTTTTTCTTTGTTGGGGGAAAACAAAAGTTTGAGTTTTGAGGCTTTTTTTCAAAAAGGTGAAATTGATGGGCGCTTCTCATTTTCTAATCAAGGTATTAATGTAATAGATGTTAGTTTTGATGAGGTCAGTATTGATGACCTTTCTTTTTTGAAAC
>JAHJDR010000100.1 GCA_018812345.1 bacterium
CTGATATGACGATACGGAATAACCATGAGATGGCCATTTGTGTAGGGATAGCGATTTAAGATGATAAAAGATTTTTTGCCTTTGAATAAGACAAGGTTTTTCACACTAGGTTTACCTTGTTGGCGATCACAGAAGACACAAGTCTTCTTTTTTGATAAGTCTTGAGATAGTTTATCTTTCGATAAAGAAAGGATGTATTCGAGACGCCATGGCGCCCACATTTGCTTCATAAAACGTTTTCTAATTTTTGTGCGCTCAGCTCATCAGTTTTTTTAACAGTCTCTTGGTCGAGGCTATTATTCACACGCTCTCTCAGTTCTTTTCCCACTTTGAAAAAAGGCACACTACGGTTTTTTACATACACAGTCACACCTGTTTTGGGATTACGTCCTTGTCTGGCAGGACGTCTTCTCACTTCAAATGTACCAAAACCTCTGAGTTCAACACGACCACCCTTTTTGAGTGCTTCTGTCACCTTATTGAAAACCGTATCCACGATAATTTCGATTTCTGTTTTTGAAAGATTTCTTAATTCATTACTTAACTTTTCAACAAGTTCACTTTTTGTCATGTTGTCTCCTCGTTAATCCCCAACATAAACAGGGGTAATTGTAAAATTTGATATTTTTGCATCACAAAATCAAGGATCGATTTTGCATGATTACCTTGAAAAAACTGCTCAAATGGCGTTGGCTCCTTAGGCCACTTGACACCGGCATCATTAGGTAAGCTGGCCATTTTTTTTGCTTCATCAATGGCCACGTAAATGTTGCCTAACGTATCTACAAGACCAATCTCTTTGGCCTGCTCTCCCGTAAATATTTTACCTTCTGCAAATGTATGTGCATTTGCGATATCTAAATTTCTGTGCTGGGCAACAGCTTTTGTGAATTGCCCATAAATGTTATCTGTAATATTTTGCAAATAAGAACGGTCTTCTTCTGTGAGATCCTTAAAGGGGTCGCCAACATCCTTATGAGAGCCACTCTTAATCACGCGTGATTCTACAAAAAGCTTTTTTATCACTTCTTGTAAACCAAAAGACTTTAGAATCACGCCAATACTACCGGTAACAGAACCTGGATTAGCAACAATTTTATCCGCTCCGCAAGCTATGTAATACGCCCCACTCGCTGCCATGCTTCCCATGGAAACAACAACGGGTTTTTCTTTTTTAAGCTTCAAAACCTGCTCAAAAATTTCTTGTGATGGGGCAACAGCACCACCAGGAGAATCAAGTCGTAAAACAACAGCTTTTATCTTGTCGTTTACTCTGAGCTCTTCCAGTTCTTTCAGCACATCTAAAGAATCAAAAATGGGCCCTTCAACCATGACTATAGCCACTGGTTTTTTAGAAAAAGAAGGTGTCTTGCCAGTAGACACGCTCATCGCCAACGCCATCACACCTATAGCAGCTATAAAAAGCACACTTAGAAATAAGATGAACGTTAATATGGGATGTTTTTTCATCACTACTAACCCTCTATTCGTTTAAGGAAAATCATTTGATTCTTATGAAGATTTATTACTCTTTTCCATGATGTCTTTTAACGTTACAGAAGCATTGCCTTGTTTATTTAAAAACTCGTTCATGTTTTGTTTTTCAAGGCGTTTCGTCAACATTTTCACTGACAGAATCATTTTACGTTCACGATCATCATACTTCTTAACTTGTGCGCTGATTTCTTCGCCATCTTTAAATTTATCTTTAGCATCAGCACGACCAACACCAGTTTCAGAGTTTGGTAGAAAAGCTGTGAGCGTTTCATTAATACGAACCACGATTCCCTTTTCATTAGAGCTTTCTACTTTACCCACAATTTCAGAACCTAAAGGATGCGTTCTCATGGTCACAGCAAAAGGATCATCAGAAAGTTGTTTTAAACCTAGGGCAAACTTTTGATTGTCTTTATCTATGTTGAGCACTTGAGCTTCAATGTCTTGGCCTTTTTTGTAGTCTTCATTGGGCCACTTGTAGTTTTTGTCCCAAGATAAATCAGACACATGAATCAGACCATCAATTTCTTCACCGTCAAGACCTAGGAAAATACCAAAGTCAGTAACATTACGGATTTTACCCGTAATGCGTGAGCCCACAGGATATTTTTGATGTAAAACATCCCAAGGATTGGCTTCGAGTTGTTTTAAACCTAAGGCAATCTTTTTATTGTCAAAATCAACATCTAAGATAACAGCTTCAACTTCGTCACCCATGTTCACAACTTTACTAGGATGTTTAACTTTCTTAGACCATGTTAACTCTGATACATGCACAAGACCTTCAATGCCTTCTTCTAATTCAACAAAGACACCATAATCTGTAATGGAAACAACACGTCCTTTAATTTTGTCACCAGATGCGTAACTAAGAGACTTACCCCATGGATCTTCTTGCAATTGTTTCAAACCAAGGGATACTTTTTCGCTCTTCGCATCATATTTAAGAACAACGACATCAATCTCTTCATTGATCTTTAATACTTCTTTTGGATGACTGATACGGCCCCAAGTAAGATCAGTAATGTGGAGCAAACCATCAATGCCACCAAGATCAATAAAGACACCATAGTCTGTGATATTTTTAACAACACCACGAATAATTTGACCTTCTTTAATATGTTCAAGAATGTCACGGCGCATGTTTTCACGTTCTACTTCTAGAATAGCACGTCTGGAGAGAACAATATTGCCTTTGGCTTTATTGAGTTTAAGAATTTTAAACTGATATTTATTACCAATAAGTTTATCGAGACTTTTCACTGGTTTTAGATCAATTTGGCTACCAGGAAGGAAAGCTTTGATGCCACCAAGATTTACAGATAAGCCACCCTTAACCTTGTTCACAACAAGACCATCAATTATGCCACTTTGCTCGTAGACATCTTCAACTGTTTTCCAGGCTTCTACAGCATCGGCTTTTTCTTTAGATAAAATAATGTGACCATTATCATCTTCAACTTCGTCAATGTAAACACGTACTTTATCACCATTTGTTACAGCTATTTCACCATCGAGGTTTCTAAATTCTTCGATATCAACATAGCCTTCTGATTTAAAGCCAATATTTACAATGGCATAATCGCGAAGAACAGTTACAATCGTTCCATCGACGACATCGTGTTGATTAAAGCTTAAAGTTTCACATTGTTTTTCAAATAAGTTTTTGAATTCATTAATTGATTGGGTTTGCATAACGTATTTCTATTGCCTCCGTTATTGGGTTAATATTGGTTTATTGGTTAATAACACCTTAAAAATCAATAGTTTTTAAGGAGGTCGGTAACTATGCTAAAGGACCTAGCCTGTCAACAGATTTGCTTTTTTTTTGGGAAAAATTGCCTATATTTTGAGGGGTTAGAAAATACGATGTTTTTTCAATAGGTTACTCAACTTTTACGCTAGACCCCGCAAACGGGGCAGGCGATAGACGATAGACGATAGCACGAAAACAAATTACGCCCTACTCACCCTCAGGACTTCAGCCATTGTCGTAATACCTTTATTAACCTTGAGGAGACCATCATCCCACATGTTCTTAAAGCCTTTTTCCTTGAGACGATCTGTCATTTCTGATTCTTTTAAACAATCACCAATCATACGACGCATTTCTTCATCAACTGTAATAAGCTCATAAATACCCGTTCGACCAGAATAGCCTGTTTGCAGACAATTATCACAGCCCCTACCTTGATAGAAATTTTGAACAGCATCTCCTGCTTGTTGTTTTTCGTCCTCATTTGGCTCGTATGATTCTTTACAATGAGGACAAATTTTACGCACAAGACGTTGCGCCATAATACCAATCAGAGATGAGGCAATGAGAAAACGCTCTAAACCAAGATCAGTCAAACGCGAAATCGTACCCACAGCTGAATTTGTATGTAATGTAGAAAAAACCAAGTGACCAGTCATGGCAGCACGTGACGTAATATCAGCTGTTTCGCCATCACGAATTTCCCCCACAAGAATAATATCGGGATCGTGTCGAAACATGGACCTAAGTGCTGTAGCAAACGTGATACCCGCTTTAACATTAACCTGTCCTTGATTCACACCTGAGATCTCATTTTCAATGGGATCTTCAATGGAAATAGCATGCTTATCCAAGCGGTTAATTTTCATAAACGCTGAGTACAAGGTTGTTGTTTTTCCTGACCCTGTAGGGCCTGTTACAAGAAATAAACCATGAGGTTGACTAATGATTTCTTGAAAAGCATCTTGATTTTCTTGAGTGAGTCCCAGTGTGTCTAAATTAAGATTAACATCTTTTGTGAGCACACGAATAGAAATCTTTTCACCCCACATGGAAGGATAAGTCGCAATCCGCATATCAATCACTTTATTACCAACTTGAATACGTGCACGACCATCTTGTGGTACACGCCTTTCGGATATGTCTAAACTAGCCATGATTTTAATACGAGACACAACCAGTGGGTGCAGTGATTTTTCAATAGTTTGTAGTTCGTGCATAATGCCATCAACACGATAACGAATTTTTGAGCCAACAGTAATCGGATCCAGATGAATGTCACTGGCCTTTTCATCTAAGGCCAAATTAATAAGATTGTTTACAACATTAACAACTTCTTCACCACTCACGCCACGATCTGTTTCTGGTTGCTCACCCATTTCATAACTAACCGCTTCTACTTTATTGGGACATGGCATGAGAAGATTACGTGTTTGATAATGCTTTGTAATAGCTTCTGAAATTTTTTCATCTAAACCAAGACATATTTCAATTTCTTCAGGATATGTTGATTGTAGTTCTGAAAGAGCCACTTCATTGCCTGGATCAGCCATCACAACAACCAGACGCGTACCTTCTTTCTTAACAGGAATAAGTTTATACTGTCGCGCAAGATAGGCAGGAATATACGTAATCACCTTTGGATCAATATCTATCGCCATGGGATCTATAACAGGCGCATCAAGCATTTCACCAATAAAATCTGTTAACTTTTGTTTGTCTAAAAGCCCCGCATTAATGAGAAGATCACAGATAGAAAGTGTTGGATTAGTTTCTTGCGCTTCTTTGGCTATATCAAGTCTCTCTTGAGTCACAAGGCCCTTTTCCACTAACTTATCAATGTGCTCATCGAGTTTTTTCCATATATTATATTGTGACATCTCATACCCCTTTATTGGTTATTGGTTATCGGTTATTGGTTATCGATACACAATAACCTATAACCTATAACCTATAACCTATTACCTATAACCTATAACCTAACAACGATTATCATTGTAGCAGTGTTTGCAGTTTTTTTTAACTAATATTTTATGGTGTCTTCATTCTATAAGAATTGCGTCAAAACGAGGTAAAGTCACCTAAAATCCATCTGTCGCTGTTCTTATAGTTAATTTCTCCTTGTTTTTCAAGTGGTTGCAAGCCTAATGTTCCGTCTATTTTGGCACATGATTTGCTTTAGTTATTCATAGGCATATAGGAAGAAACAATTTTACAAGGGCATACATATGAGCACCATTAACGATAATTATCTCGATACCAATTTTGATTGTATACAAGACTACTTTGATGAGAATATTTCTTTAGAATACCTCATTGATTTGTCAGACAGTGAACGTGAAGCTTTTTTTGAAACACTGTACGCGGCGAATGAATTAAATCCCACAGACCTCGCAGCCTTTGAAGAAGCTTTTGAGGATGAACTCGTATCCTTGCATGATGAGCTCTACGTCACAAAACGTGAACTCGATGCCATGATTGACTCAGATAATCTGACCGCAGCAGAAGAAGCCAATTGTGAACTCATGATTGAAGACCTGGAAGAGTGGATGGA
>JAHJDR010000101.1 GCA_018812345.1 bacterium
AACATAATCGCTTTAAACAATTTTTGCGCATTGTGCGTACCCTATTTAATTTTGGAGATCAGTTCATGAGTCGTCTCACAGTCCATGCGTCCATTCCTCAGATGCGTGCTGATTTTGAAAGTTATCAAGTTTTCTTACAATGCCTTTGGGAGCTTTTGGTTCAAGAGGGACTTTCAGAGCTTGCTGATCGTTTGCAGACATTAATGGTTCATATGCAATTGGTAAAGATGCAGTGGGATCAGGAGTGGGCAAACGTATCTGAGCATGTAGGCTACAAGCAGCGTCGCGCGTTCAATGATTTGTATACACGGGCCAATCTTCATGAAACAGTCGGTTTTATTAATCACGCGCTTCCCCAAGATAGTGATGCCAAGCTTTTTGCGATATTGATTGGCATGGAAGCTTCAGAAGAAGACCATGATGATCATCACCCCGAAGATGCTCTCGAAGATCTTATTCAAAAAGTTCCCTTGAGAATACCTCAAGAACCAGGCAACACAGAATCTTTTTCTTATCGTTACCCTGTTTATTAGAAGGTTTAATATGAGCGCTTCTATTTATCCTGAATATTCTTAAAGAACTTACATCTAAAAAAAACAGGCATATTTCTTAGCATCTCTAGTCTTTCAAGGCCACAGCGTCAAAAAGATGTCTTAAGCGGAGTTTTAATTGCCGCTAGAGTACTAATAACTCTATCTTCCAATGGCTGGGGATTGTTTTTACTGAGCATCTTTTTCCAGTCTTTTAGAACATTTCGGACAATTGTGAGGGATATCTAGAGATTCAGATTCGTATACGAAGTGTGATAAGAAAGGCTTTGTGAAAGGTGACACTCTTTTTATATTATTGGTGTTAGATAAGAGTTAGTCATCTTTTATTTTTGAGAGTTTTATTACTATGCAATCCTTACTACTGAAAAAGTCTCTATGTAAAGCCTTGTGATTAGAAAGATTTTTCTGTTCAAAATAAATATCAAAGAAACTATGCCGCCATCGCCAACTCCACACACCTAGTCCGAAATTCATCCAGTATAGGGCTGCCCCCAATTTAAGCTCCTGTTTTCATAGAGGATTTTTTATACCTCAAATGGACGATTGAACTACTTCAACTCATAACACCAAAATGTCTTTGATATAATATTTAAATTAGACTAAAATTAAACCAAGATTCTTTAAAAGGTGAACGTCGGCTTCATGCCGTGTGTTTGAAAAATCAAACCTAGCCTTTTAAAGAATCTTTTATTTTATCTGCTGTTAGAAAATTCCTCTCATCGTAATAAACGCCATATTCTTTAAATCGTTTATCATCTACATCAATAATTCTTCTAAATTTATCTTTTACAAAGTCAAAATACCTTTGATCATGTCTTTCATACAGCCTTTGCAATGCCCAAAGATAATAATCAATAACTTGCAAACAAGAATCATGAGAGGGATAGTTTGATGAAACTGTAATATCAGTTACAGTTTCCTTTTTATAAGTTTTTTGAAAATTTTGTTGTGCTTTTTCTAGCTCTGCTTTTAGGGTTTTGTTTCTGGCAGATTTGCCTCTTCTAGCAAATGTTACATAAGCCTTTTCTGACAGATGAAGTCTATCTTTAAATAAGCGTTTCACACAAGCATCATACAATTTATCGCCACTATATCGCCAATCAATATCATACTGGTTTTGTTTTTTTACCCACTCGCAGATAAAATCTTTTCTTCTCACAATAGCATATATTTTTACATCAAAGCCTTTAAATAGCTTGAAGATTTCCATTCTCACTTCTGCACAATCATCTTTTGCATGGAACGCTTTTTCTGTTTTCTTCAAAACAGAGGGTATAGACTTTAAGTAATCATCATTTATAATTTTATCTTTTAACAGTTCTATTTGTTTGCGAACACTATGAGGATCAGAAATTAGCGCAGTACCTAATATAAAATATTTTGAACAACCTTCATCACCAATAATGTTTTTACCTCTCTTATTGAAAATAGTAAGGTCGCCTGTTTCATCAACAAAATAATGCCGTTCTTTTTCTTTCATAGATATTTCATAATTCTATCATCAAATAAATGCAATTAGCTTTGAGGTTATTCTTGTTCAGAAAAGAGTTGTTGATGAAGAGGGGAATGTTGTTCAAGAAGAAGTGCGTGAACAACAAGCCAGGTCAATCCCTCAAAATCCTTTTACAGCTTCACAACAGCACAAAGAAGAAATTCGTGAACAGTTGTATCAAAGATTCTAAAGGGTTCTTTAAGAAACGATCTCACCCAACACATCATACTCAAACGCCTCGGTGATTTTTACATCACAAAACGACCCAATAGAGGCAGATCCGCTGTTGATTAAGGTGATGCCATCTATATCTGGGGCTTGGCCGGCATGACGGCCTTGATAGAGGAGTTCTGTTTCTTGAGATTCACCTTCAAAAAGTACTTTGATCGTTTTGCCAATATATTGCTGGTTTAGTTTTTGTGAGATTTCCTTTTGTGCGCTCATGAGGATGTGTAAACGCTCTTCCATGATTTTATCTGAGACATGATCAGGCATATTAAAAGAAGGAGTGCCTTCTTCATTGGAATATTTAAAAACACCCACGTGCTGAAATTCATAATCTTTAATAAACTTGTGGAGCTGATCAAAATCTTTGTCTGTTTCACCAGGGTGACCCACAATAAAAGTTGTCCGTAATGTGATTTCTGGAATTTTAGTTTTGAGTTGATCAATCAAACGGTGAATGTAGAGACTAGATGATCCACGATCCATGAGCTTTAAAAGATTATCGCTGATATGTTGCAAAGGAATGTCGACATACTTAATGATATGGGGGTGCTCTTTAATGAGATCAATGAGTTTATTTGGAAACTGCAAGGGATACATATATAAAAGCCTGAGCCAAAAATCTCCTTCAAGGATTTCGAGTTTTGTGAGGAGTTTAAATAGCGAATCACGAGGTTCAAGATCGCGGCCATATTCATTGAGGTCTTGCGCCACAAGATTAAATTCTTTAACATTGTGAGCAACGCCTGTTTCAATTTCTTGGAAAACATCTTGGGATTTTCGAGATATAAGAGTGCCCCTAATTGATGGGATTGTGCAGAAACTACATTGATGCGAACAACCCTCAGAAATTTTTACATACTTTGTGTAAAACGGTGTGGTTTGTGTGCGGGGTGTGAGATGATCAGGCAAAAATTGTGCCGTGGCAACAAAATTGCGTTCTTTTTTACCTGCTAATTTGTTTTTAATGATTTCAGTAATTTTAGGATAGTCTCCCACACCTAAAAATAAATCCACTTCAGGGATTTCTTTTATAAGTTCTATCGCATAGCGCTGGGGTAGACAGCCTGTCACCACAAGAAGTTGAAGAGTGCCAGCTTCTTTTTGTTGAGCCACTGTGAAAATAGTTTCAAGGGATTCCGCTTTAGCATCTCCCACAAAAGAGCAGGTGTTAATGATGTGCACATGGGCTGGTTTATGAGGTTCAACAATTTCAAACCCATCTTCTTTTAAAAAGCCAATCATGATCTCACTATCTACGAGATTTTTGGGGCAGCCAAGAGATGTGAGGGTAACTGTTATTTTGTTTTTTTCTTGTATCATGTCTCGACCTCATAAACTGCTAAACAAAGACTTTGCAATATATTTTGAATCAATGTTATTGAAACATAGGTCCTTAGGCTCATAGGTCCACAGGCCCTCAATATTCAAAGATGAAAGCCCTCATAACAAACAAAACATTCTCCTTATCTCTTATTATTTTTGCCATCTTATGCCTGCTTCGAGAACAGTCCTGGGTTGACACTTTAGATCTTCTTATTTTTGGAGAAGCTATTTTACTTTCTGTTTCAATAACATGGCTTAAGTTTTGGTATTTTATCACCAACATTGGATCTGGTGGGTTTGTGTATATTTTGGCGGGTTTTCTAGCTATTTCTTATTTATGGAAGGAAAAAAGCTTTCTAGCCTTTATCATTATAGCTCTGACGATTGTTCTTTTTTTAGCGCCGCCTCTTTTTAAATTAATTTATCATTTGCCACGGCCTGTGTGTTTGGCGCCTTTTTATCCAGAACTAGCCAGTTATACATTTCCCAGTGGGCATGCCTTTAATGGTGTCGTTCTTTTTTATTTTATTCCCAGGCTCTATCATTTAGCTTTTTATGAAGATGAAAATTATTCACAACTCATGACGTTTTGCCTGTCTCCTTGGATTGCAGCACCAGGTATAACACTTATTGCTTTGAGTCGTGTTTTTCTGGGTATGCATTGGTTTTCTGACATAATCGGTGGGGTTTTACTAGGCCTCACTATTTGTTCATTTTCGATATTTTTAATGAGAAAAGCACGCTAGACCCCGCAAACGGGGCAGACGATAGACGATAGACGATAGACGTCGTGAGACCTTGAGCGACATGTCCTGAACAAAGTCAAAGGGCTAGAACGTCTTCAAAGTACAACCCTCACCACCTTCTGTGATCGGGCAATCGTAACAGCATCTCCATAATCAATATTAAAATAAGCCGTAGGACCATCTAGAAAAATACGGGCTTTGAGCATTTTGCTCATGATTTTGAGCTGTTCCTGACCTTTAAAATAACCATGAATTACTTTGTAGGGTTTATCATGAGGTGCCACATAGGGCTCACGTACAATGTATTGCAGTCGTTTGTCTGAGATTTTTTGGATATGGCCACCTGTTGCGTGAACAGCAGCTGAAGAACCAATAGCTGTGGAAATCCAAATGCCGGAGCTTTTATGTTCTTCCATGTGAGTGCCGTGGGAGATAATATAGCGACTTGTGGCTGCGGGAGAATAATTAGTAAACAAAAGATCATTTATGGGTTCAATAGGGAGTGTTTTGCGATTTATTTTTATACGCATGCGTGGGAGTTCTCGAATTTTGTATTTTCCGCTAATGATTTCCTGTAATTTTTCCGCAAACGCATCATAATGAATGGAACAATGAGCACCGACACTTTGTGTGGGAACAGAATTAATACCCAAAATAAGCTGATCCTTAATGTAATGTGTGGCACGTAGGAAAGTGCCATCACCGCCAATTGTAATAACAAGATCAAAGCCCTTAAAGTTGGTGGAATGACTCCGCGTGGACATTCTATATTTTATGCCAGAATTGTTGAGTACCTCTTTGATGACTCTTAATGAGTTCATGTGCTGGTGATGTGTTTTAATCATGCCCTTTGTGAGGGGGTGGCGCTTGTGGATGAGGTTGGATATTTTATAGTTCTTGAGCTCGAGAAAGTATTTTTGAAATACAGAACGTTTATAAACAACAAATATTCTCTCGATTGGTTTTTTTCTATACTCTGACATGTGAACCCCGTTATTTCATAATAGAGTGAATTTCAAAGGATAAAATACGGCGCGTGCTTATCGTAGTAAAAAGGTTTTCTAGCTGAAGATTGAAAGATGACATAAGGATTATCACGGTGTAAGTTGTCAAAATGCTTGGTATTAAAAATGAAAGTGTCATGAAAGTTTTCTGGGGACATTAGAAGATTATCTTTAAGGCTTTTGGTAAGATTTCAAAACTCATTTCCCCCTTACCATAATTTTCTCCATCAAGCTCACTCAAAACCGTGTCGCTTTTTGATAGGGGTTTAATTGTGATTTTGGCAGTTTGAAAAGTTTGGAAAAACTGTGACGCTATTTTTTTTCGTTGTTTATATATTTCCGGAAAATGTGATAGGAATTTTAACCAGTTTAAATCTTTGATGACAATCACATCAAACAGTCCATCATCTAGTTTTGCTTTGGGCGCAGGACGCATACCACGACCAAAATATTGGCCGTTGGCGATGACGAGGTTGGTGAGGTTGGTTTTTTGGGGTCGCGGGGTCGCGGGGTCGCAGGGTCGCGGGGGTGTTGTGATCTCTACAGGGATATTTTTATGATTGGCAAAGCCTTGAAGGGTGCCGCTGAGGTAACGATAGAGAGCGGGAAGTTTGCGGTTTTTATTGTTTACATGTGTCATCACAATAGCACCGAGTCCTGCTTCGGCAATGTTTATAAACAAACGTGGTTTTATGTTTTTGTTTTTGAAAGAAACATGTCCGACATCAATTTTCTTTGTCCTGTCTTTTTTTATGACACGCAAGGCTTTGATGATGTCATGTTTTATGCCTAATGAACGTACAAAATCACCGCCACTGCCAGAGGGAATAATGCCAAGGGCTGCTCTGGGATTGATTGGCTTATTGTTTTTAAAAAAACCATTAATAACTTCATTGAGTGTGCCATCACCACCTACACAGATGATTCTTTTATAGCCTTCTTTGAGTGCTTTTGCTGTAAGAAGAGAAGCGTGTCCCACTTTTTGTGTAAAAGCAAAATCACTTTTCGGAAATTGTTTCTTAATGGGAGTGAGTAGGGTATTATTCCAATACGCTGAAATATTTTTGCCACCGGCAGTAGGATTGATAATGAAGAAGGTTTTATGATGAACTTGTTTCTTCAATGCAGTCGTTAAGATAACTGATCACATCTTTAATGACAAGTTTATTACTTTGTTCCCGCATTTTATACAGACAAATGGGACACTGGCTGATGAGAAGCTTTGCTTTTTTCTCATAGCATTCTTCTAAGCGATTTTTTGTTATTTGATTGGCGCGTTCTCTTTCCACAATAGGGTAAGCAGCTCCTTGCCCGCAACAACCACAATTTTTTCGGTTATCATGAAATTCCTGTGCTTCATAACCAGACACCCGTGAAATCATTTCACGGGGAAGTTCATATTCATCCATATAGCGTGCGAGATAGCAGGGATCATGAAAGATGACTTTTGAACGGACTTTCTTTTTTATTTTATAGTTCATGTCTTGAAAATAAGGTTTGAGAAATTGATTAACGGTGACGACTTGTCGCGATAAATTAAAATCATATTTTGCGTAAATGTTTTTGAGAACATGAGCGCAGACAGGGCAACCTGTGATGATCGTTTTATAGTTTTTGAGAGCGTGATAGTTGATTTCAGCCAGATCAACGAAATCATAAGCGGCCCCACAACTTAAAAGTGGGTAGCCACAGCAATGTATGGGGTCAGCAAATAAGCTTACAAAATCAATTTGGAATTTATCAAATAAGGAAAATGTGTCTTTGATGATTTCAGGGCATTTGGCAACGGTGCTGCATGAGGGAAAGTAAACAATGGAGTTATTGGGATTAAAATATCTTTTGGGCAGCATATTTTTTAGCTTTTTAACCAAATCTCTTGAAAAGGGGTTGTTGTGCCTGTGAAAACGTTCCACAAAACTGTTTATTTCTTTTGGTGCTAGTTCTTGCCTGTAGGCTTCATTGCGTGCTGATTGCATAACAGAGCCAACATCAATGTTATGCTCGCATAACTCTGTGCAAGCACGACATCCTGTGCAATGATATGGTTCTGTTGCAATAGATTCATTAAAGTCTAGTTTGTTTTTACGAACGAGGTTAAAGAGTTGCATGAGACCTTGTGGTGAATGCGTTTTGATGCCATCATTGATAAAAACGGGGCAAACAGATTGACAGAGGCTGGGGCATGTTTGGCATGTGCGAAAAGCTCTGATGTGTTCATCAAACATTAGGGGCGCTCCTTGAGTTTCGTGAGGTGTTGTATGAGTTCTTTTTCCTGCTCTGTTGATTGACTGGCATCTGAAGCATTCCAAAAGAAATTCCGGTATGTATCCCTAATATCTTTGTAGGCATCAGGTACATAAATATGTTTATGAACAATGTCTTGTTCTGTTTTTTTCAGACACCAATGACAGACAATATTATTTTTATAACACCATTTTTCTATAAGTTCTTGCTCTGTATTTATAATTTCAGTGATACCTGTGAGTCCAAATAATAAGAGATCAGAAGGCTCTTTAACCCCTCTGATTGATTCTTGAATATCAGTGGCATCTTTCAAGGGAATAAAGCGAAAAAAGAGAGGTTCCATAAAATGACCAATTAAGTATTGTAAAAAACTTTTAGCAATATCTTTATGAGGAACCATCATAATGCCTTGTAAAACTTTTTCTGGTAAAGACGTTAAGCGAAGTGTCAGGCTGTCGATTTCAGAAAAAATATTATTTGTTCCTGTCACCAGTGCATTGAAGTTTGGACCAATGGCAGCGCGTGGTCTTTCCTTAAGATGATAGGTTATACGGTCGTTAATATGAACAGTGATGGCACTGATGAGTTGGTCAAGGCTACCATATTTATAATGATAGAGATTAGGGACACGTTTTTGTATGTAATATAATATGGGTTGGTTTTCGTCATCTAAAGGGTAGTAACCAAAATATAATCCTTCATTAGCAATGTGTTGCTTAAATGTCGATAATGTCTTCTCAGGATTTACAGTAACGAGCATAGATTTTTTATTGAGTTCAAGCATCAAGGCTTATCTCCTACTAAAACCCCCGGATTTAAAATCTTATGAGGGTCAAAAAATTCTTTTGTATGTTTATACACAATCATGGCATCTGCCCACTCATCGGCTATGTGTGATGTTTTCTGACGGCCAATGCCATGGTGGTGGCTCAATATGCCTCCAAATTCTTGTATGGCATCAAGTGCGACCTGCCAAATGTGATCATATGATGTCACAGAATGTTGCGGACCTTTTAAGGGGGCTACAAAACTAAAATAAATTGAAACACCATCAGTATAGACATGAGTAATATGTGTAAAGACGAGGCAGTGAGCACTAAGTTTTTTGAGAACGCCATTATATAATCGTTCCACATTATCCCATGTTGTTGTGACCTCAACAGTATCTGTGAAGCCACCGTTTTGAAACATTTTGGGAATTTTAAAAGGTACGCTAAATCTGTGCTGAAACCAGTGCTCGGCGACACGAGCACCCATATCTCTGGCCCCCATATCCTTACAAATACTATGGACTATGTTTTGCTTTGTTTGACAGAGTTCCTCTGGTCCCTCAAGCATGCAAATCATCATGCAGCCTAGCCAAGACATATTCGCGATTTGTTGGACAAGCTTCTGGTAGCGAAAGAGCATGAAAATGGCGCCTGATTTAAGTAATCGTAATATTTTTATCACATTTTTTGGGATATCAAAGGGGAGTTCTGTCAGGGGTAAACCCGTGCTCGACATTTTAGAAAAATATATGGCTGTATCAAGCTTGTCATAGAGGCGTAGGATGTCTGGCTTCATGCCTGTTTGAATAATGCGTCGTTGTGCTTCTAAACCATAGGTGAGGTTGTTGAAAGAGTAGGCTCTAAAAGTGCGATGCGTGCCATTAGGAAAAATCTTTAGTTTTACTTTTGTAATGATCCCAAAGGTCCCCTCACACCCAACAATGAGTTCAGTGATATTTAATCCTCGTGTTCGCGAGACATCACTTGTTTGCCAAATGCGTCCTTTGCCATCTACAAATTCGAGGTCAATGATCATGTCTTCAATTTTACCAAACTTGCTAGAACGTTGTCCTGCAGCACGTGTGGCCACATACCCGCCTAAGGTTGCGTTGAGAATACTGACGGGAAAATGGCCTAACGTGAATCCTTTTCTTGATAATTTCTTTTCAAGTTCTAAGCCGAGGATGCCTGCTCCAGCTTCTGCTGTGAGTTTGTTCTCATCGAGGCGTATAAAATTTTTAAGTCGTTTTACATCAAGCATGAGTGAACGATTAAGTGGCAGTGCGCCTGCACAAACACCGGAACCACCACCATAGGTTATTATGGGGACTTTATGTTTAAGACATATACGAATAATTTTACTGATCTGTTCGGTATTTTCAGGCCAAACAATGATTGAAGGAAATTGTTCATAAATGAGATAGTGGGCTTGAATGGTCGAGCGAAAATTAGCATCGCGTGAATACGATAAACGGTCTTTATCAGCAACAGAATAGCCACGAGAGCCAACAACAGAGGCGATTTTCTCCAAAAAGAGAGGGTTGAGTTTTTGTGCGGGTATTTTCATTGAAAGTCGCTCTTATATTTAATCATAAACTGAACAATTTTTTTAATAGGGACATGTTGTGGGCAGTGTTTTTCACATAAATCACAACCACCACAACTTTCTTGAGGTGTTAACAGGTCAAAATCAGTTAATGATCGTGAAAAAGTTTGCACGAGATAGCTAGGATTGCCTTGAGGGCAGTAAGTATCACAGATTTTACAGGTGTAACACTGTGAGAATGAGGGCATTTGTTCTCTATCGTTTTTAGCAATAGAGAATATTTTATCATTGCGATAGTCTTTCTTAAAGTGCTGTAAACCTCTCCTATTAAAAGGAATGAGTTTTTTTAATAAATGACTATTAAAATGAAATCCTAAAAATGATAGTGCTTTGATTCTTTTGGAGCCAAACATGCCAGATTAGTTTAGCGGGATTTTTGAAATGATTCAAGGTATTTACTGTCTTGTGACGAGCATTGCTTTTTTTGAGTTCACACGATATTGCAAGCTCTTGATTATAAGCCCTGGTTCAAGGAGACCTATGTTAAAAATTAGTTATTTGTTTAAGGCGTTGTATTTATTTGTAGTCATTATTTTTTCGCTCACTGCTTGTGAAAAGGTTTCGCCACCAAATTCTGTTGTCCAAGAGGCTCCTAAAGTAGAAGTCCGTGATAAGAATAGTATTGATCTGATGAAACGCGTTAAACGTTTGCGTTTAGAAAATGGCATGACCATTCTATTACTTAAACGTGAAGGGGCGCCTATTTTTTCAGCCGCTGTTAGGGTTATCGTAGGCAATGTTGAAGAAGAAGATGGTTCTTATGGATTAGCCCATTTTTTTGAACATATGGCTTTTAAAGGAACAAAAAAGGTTGGTACAAAGGATTTTGAAAAGGAAAAAATTATTTTAGAAGGGATTGAAAAAACAGGATCACAACTTGTCGATCTTTTTACGGCCGGGAAAACAGATGCCAAATATAATAAATTAAAAGAAAAATTACGTGGTTTGCAGAAACAAGCTGAAGAAATTCAACTTAAGAATGAATTCGTAGAAATATTTCA
Organism: bacterium; assembly: GCA_018812345.1. Lineage (GTDB taxonomy): Bacteria > UBA10199 > UBA10199 > UBA10199 > JADGCS01 > JAHJDR01. The sequence continues at coordinate 10,966 of JAHJDR010000101.1, forward strand.
GCGTAATGGTGGCTTTGATGTTAATGCCCAAACATCTAATGATTTTACTGTTTATACCGTTTCATTGCCATCATCAAAGTTAGAGTTATGGGCATATTTAGAGTCCATGAGGCTTGCGGAGCCTATCTTACGTGGTTTTTTTAAGGAAGTTGACGTTGTTCTCGAAGAAAGGCGTATGCGTGTTGATAATTCACCCAATGGTCTGCTGATTGAAAAGTTTTTAAAAACAGCCTTTGATAAGAGTAATCCCTATCATGAAATGGTCATCGGACCGTCTAAGGATATTGCTGTTTACACACCTCAGAAGGCTAAAACCTTTTTCCAGAAATATTATACCCCCTCTCGAATTGTTTTAGCTGTTGTGGGAAATTTTGACATGGATCAAGCTGAAAACATCATGAATAAATATTTTGGCGCTGTTCCAGCGGGGACCCCTGTTCCGTTAAAAGAAAAAACAGCACAGGTAACGCAACATAAAGAGTTTCCTCGAAAAGTCATTCTCGAGCGTGAAGATCGCCCACGTTTTTATCTTGCCTATCATCGGCCATCTTATGACAGTCCCGATGATCTTGTCCTTGATTATGTGCAAGAGATTTTATGTGGTGGCCGCACATCGCGTTTATACAAAAAATTAGTGCTTGAAGAGAAGAAAGCAGCTGCTGTAACATGTTATGCGGCATTTCCTGGGTTTCGCATGCCAACCTTATTTACGTTTTATGCCATGCCGTATGCTGATTATTCCAATGAAGCACTTAAGAAAGATATTGAAAAAGAAATCAATAAACTCATTGTGGAAGGACCCACTAAAGAAGAAATGCAGCAAATACTCAATAAACTAGATGCTAATCTGATTTATTCTTTAGAGTCGAATAAAGGGTTGGCTGCCAAGTTAACATTTTTTGAGGCGCTAACAGGTCGTTGGGAATACCTCTATGATCAGCAAAAGCAGTTTCATCAAGTTACGCCTGCTGATATACAACGTGTTGCCAAGAAATACTTTGTTCCGGAGGGTGAAGTTATGGGAGCGTTGGAAACTAGCAATAAGTGACCAGTGGCCAGTGATTGGCCGCACGTCTCACGTTGCACGTCTCACGTTAGACGCTAGACGATAGACGCTAGACGGTGGAAAAAAATGCCTAAAAAATTTACATTCATTCTCGTTTTTATTATAGCGACAATAATCATCATACCACAGAGCCATGCGATTGATCCTAAAGTGGCGGCGCTGTCTAAATCCCTTACCCCTATTGTTAACGAGCCTGCTATTCAGATCAGAACGTTTCCTAATGGTCTTAAGATTTATTATTTACAGGATACAGAATTACCTATTGTTCAAATGAAAACGTATCTTAAGTTAGGTAAGCTTTATGAACAGGAAGTCGATCGCGGTATTACGGAAATCTTTATGAGCATATGGCGAACAGGAGGCACAAAGACACGAACGCCCAAAGAAATTGATGAGGAGATCGCCTTTTTAGCCATGATCTTAAAACCTTTTGCTGGTGGCGATTTATCGTATCTCAATACAAAGTTTTTGGAAAAAGATGCTCAGAAAGCCTTAGCTATTTATTTCGATATCATGAGAAATCCGGCTTTTGATGCTGATCGTTTAGCTCTGATTAAAAAGAATAAAATAAGTGACATCAAAACCAGGAATGAGGAAGGTATTGATATTGCCTTTCGTGAGTTTTACCAAAAATTGTATGGAGAGAAAAGCCCCCATGCTTGGTTATATACAGAAGAGACCATAAAAAAGATTGATCAGGAATCGTTAAAAAAGTTTTACGCAGAAAATATAGCACCAAACCAAATGATGATGGCTGTTGTTGCCCCTTATACTTTTGATGAATTTCTTTCATTGATAACGCCTCATATTCAAGATTGGCAAACAAAGCTTCCTGATAAAAAGTGGCCTACAAAGGTTGTAAAAACAATTGAACCCAGTATCGATCTTATAGAAAAGTCTGGAAATCAAACAGCGATTGTCATGGGACATTTTGCGGAAAAAAGATTTAACCCTGACAAATTCAAAATAATTCTTGGTAATGAAATGCTTGCTGGCTCTACCTTTGGTTCACGTGTAGGGAGCCGTTTGCGATCAGATTTGGGCCTTGTATACAATGTCGGATCAACTTTTGGTTTTCAGACTGATTATGGTTCTTTTTATATAGGAACAAAAACAAAAAATGAAACCGTTGTGACTGTTGTAGAAGAAGTCAAAAAGATTTTGAAAGATTTTATAAAGGGTAAGGATTTAAATAAGGATGAGCTTGAAGCCGCCCGGGAACGTATTGTTAACAGACTTGTTTTCTCATTAGAGAAAACCTTTGAAATCGTTTGCCAGCGTCTGACGTTTGATTATTATGGTTATCCCCCAAATTATACAGCACTTTTTCAAAAGGAAATTGAAGCGGTTACGTTAGATGATGTTAAAACAACTTTAAGTAAGTATTACTTTCCAGATAGCATGCGTGTGATGCTTGTTGGTGAAAAAGATAAGATTACAGATATAAAAAAATTGAAGGGATTGAAAGAAAGAAAACTAGACTTGGAATAATTGCGTTTCGCGTTTCGTGCCTGCTGAGCTCTCATTGTAGTTGAGTGCTTGGTCTCACGTTTCGTAATACTAGCGACGAGCAACGACAAATATGAATTCACTATTAGAACAAATAAAACAAGCTTTTGCAGAAGCTTTAACAAAAATTGACCCCTCACTCAAAGATACAGATCCCATGATCCGCCTTACAACGGATAGAAAATTTGGGGATTATCAATCAAACGTGGCCATGGGGCTTGCAAAAAAACTTAAGAAGAATCCACGTGAGGTTGCACAACAAGTTATTGATGCTCTTGATGTTGCGGACATGTGTGAAAAAACAGATATTGCCGGACCGGGATTTATTAATGTTTTTTTACGTCCATCCTATTTGGCGCAAACGTTGGCTGGTTTAAACACAGATGATCATTTAGGGGTAGCGCAAACACAACAGCCCCTTCATCACATTATAGACTTTTCGAGTCCCAATTTGGCCAAAGAAATGCATGTGGGACATTTGCGAACAACCATCACCGGTGAAGTGATAGCGCGTGTGATAGAGTTTATGGGGCATACGATAGAACGTGTAAACCATGTTGGTGATTGGGGGACACAGTTTGGTATGCTCTTGCAGTATATTTTTGAAAATCATCCTGAAGTCCTAGAAAATCCTGATGCTTTTCATGTCAAAGATCTTGAAACATTTTACAAGAAAGCAAAAAAGAATTTTGATGAAAATGACGTTTTTGCAACAGAGGCACGAAAGAAAGTTGTTTTGCTGCAATCAGAAGATCCTACCGCAATGACTGTTTGGAAAGCGTTTGTTAAGGAATCACTGAGACACTGCCATGAAATCTATGATTTATTAGATGTGTCTCTAACAGATATTGGTGAGAGTTTTTATAATACAAAATTACCAGGTGTGGTTTCAGAGTTAAAAGAAAATAACATGGCGTGTGAAGATAAGGGCGCTGTGTGTGTCTTTCTTGATGGCTTTACTAATCGAGAAGGGGACCCCTTGCCCATGATCATACAGAAAACAGATGGTGGTTATAATTATGACACGACAGATTTGGCAGCAATTAAATACCGCATTCAGGATTGTGGCGGTAAACGTCTTATCTATGTAACAGATATTAGACAAGCACAGCATTTTACTATGCTTTTTGTGGCGGCTCGTAAAGCCGGTTGGGCAACTCAGGATGTTATTCTTGATCATGTTGGTTATGGCATGGTTTTGGGTTCGGATCGCAAACCTTTTAAAACACGCGATGGGGGAACCGTTCGTTTACGTGATTTGATTGAGGAAGGTGTGGCGCGTGCTAAGGCCATGATTACGGAAAATAGAGAAGGTGCACAACTCGAACGCGTTCAATCCTTTTCTGAAGAAAAAATTAACAATATTGCAAATGCTGTAGGGTTGGCCGCTATTAAATACAGCGATCTGAGTCATAATCTTGCGAGTGACTATGTTTTTAGCTGGGACAAAATGCTGGCCATGGATGGAAATACAGGGCCTTATATGCTGTATGCTTACGCTCGTATTCGTAGTATTGGGCGTAAAGGTGGTGTTGATTTTGATCACTTACCTAAAGAAACACCTATGATATTAGAGCATCCAGCAGAATTAGCGCTAGCAAAAATTCTCGTTCGATTTAGTGATGTCGTGGCTAATGTCATCAAAGAGCTAAAGCCGAATTTATTAACAGATTATCTGTATAGTGTGAGTAAAGGTTTTAGTAGCTTTTATGATAAAAAACTTGGCGTATCTGTACTAGACGCTGAAAGTGATGATCTTAAAATGAGTCGTTTATTGCTCTGTTCATTGACAGCAAAGACTTTAAAAGCAGGATTATATCTCTTAGGCATTACTGTTGTGGAAGAAATGTAGTATTGGTTATAGGTTATTGGTGGATTTTATTTAAGAAATACGGTAGGATACAACGCAGATGAGAAAGGTGACAACAAACATAACGATTGGTCAAGTCCTGTTCATTGTTTTGACGTTTTTAACAGCGTCTCTCATGTTTTTTTATTTGGGTGCCAAATTTGGGCCTAAGATGTTTCGTTTTAATGAGACTTATTCTGAATTAGATGAAGTGTTTTTGCCTGATGACAAAGAAGCAGCAGAAATAAAAAAACTATTAGAAGAAAAGAAACATAAATTTGTTTTTTTTGAAGCCCTTCAAACAGATAAAGTAAATACCATTATTTATCCTCAAGCATCGACACCAAAGGAAGAGATCACACTGGCTCAAAAGGAAGAGAAAAAAGAAAAATCCTTAGAGGCTGTTCAGAATAAATCTAAGGTAGATGAGCTGGTTGCTAAAAAAGCGGTAGCACCTGTTGCTGTGAAGGTAGCCAAAAAAGAAGAAAAGCCTGTTGCGCAAAAGATAGAAACAACAAAAGTTGAACCAGTGAAAGTCACTCAAGAAGAAAATATCGTAGAACCTGAAGAACAAAAGCCCATTTATAGTATTCAGCTGGGATCTTACAAGACTGAAAAGAAAGCAAAGCGCGCAAATAATGTTTGGCAAGAGAGAGGGTATGATTCTCGTATTGTCCAAACCTCTACTGTGGGTAAGCGGCGCTTCTATCGTTTAAGGATTGGTCTTTTCCCAAATATTGATGACGCGGTAGCCACACAAAGTAAAATGATGACATCATATCGTCAACAAAGTCGGGTTGTAAAACTAAGAAAAAAATAAAAAATGAAAACACTTGTTATTGGCGCTACAGGAATCATTGGAAATAATATTGTTCGAAAATTAATACAGCAGGGTCATGACGTTGTGGCGATGAGTCGAGGTCAAACGCCTGCCGATAATCTTAAAGATCTTGATGTTGAAATTGTGCGCGCTGATCTCTATGATGAACAGTCTTTAATAAAAGTTTTTAAAGGAATGGATTGGGTTTTTAACGCCGCGCCTTATTATCCTCAGAGTATGTTTCATAAACAACAGCATGTGACAACAGCTCTGAACGGTTTACGCATTTTTATGGAGGCGCTAAAGAAGACCTCTGTACAACGTGTGGTGTACACCAGTTCTTTGAGCACCATTGGTATGGCTGGCAAAGGCAAAGTGGCAAACGAAACATTTCCCTATGCCTTGTGTGGAAAAGATCCGCATCCCTATTTTTTTGTAAAATATCTCTGTGAAGAAGAACTCGTAAAAGCTGTTCATGAGGAAGGCTTGTCTGTGGTGCTTGTTAATCCCTCGGGTTGTTTTGGCCCTTATGAACACAAGCCAAGGAGTCTTTGTTTTATTCCTCAGTTGATGAGTGGCGAAGTGCCCGCTTTTGTGCGTGGTGATATTAATATTGTTGATGTGGCAGATGTGGCTAAGGGTCATATCTTAGCAGCGGAAAAAGGGCGAGAGGGAGAACGTTATATTTTAGGAGGGCACAACACAAATACCATAGACATGTTATACGATATTTGTGCTGTGGGTGGTATTAAACCACCTAAAATCATAGCGCCGATAAAAATGGCTTTAGCAGCCTGTTTTATTTCTGAAGTTTGGGCTCTGATGACAAAAAAATTACCAGCACGGCCTGCGTTAGGCATTCGTTTTATTGAGTATGCGCAACATGTTTCAAGTGAGAAAGCGATTAAAGAGCTCGGATATACGATTAGCCCTATGGAACCTTGTTTTGAAAAGGCGATTGATTGGTATCGGAAGATTGGGTATTGTTAATTCGTCTATCGTCTATCGTCTAGCGTCTGTCGTGAAGGTAACGCTAGACGCTAGACGATAGACGATAGTACGAAATTGAGGTTATTAATGACAAAAACAGCAAATTACAACAAAGGTACAATTCGCCTCAGCAGCGAAGGCATCTGGTATCATGAAGATGTGGAGATCACACATAAACGCACTGTAGCCTTATTTAATAAAAGCATTTCTGTGGATGAAAAAGGTGGTTATTACTTAAATTGTGATAAAAAGCCTGTGTCTATTGTCGTTGATGATGTGGCGTTTTTTGTGACTGGCCTTACAAAAAATGGAAATAACTATCAGATAAAATTATCAGATGGCACCCAAGAACCATTAGATGTTAAGACTATTGATATTGGTGATGCCAACCAACTGTATTGCTCTATAAAGGATAGCAACGTAAAAGCCCTTTTTGAACGCAAAGTGTATTATGAGCTTATGAAAGGGCTTGCTGTGCGTGATGGGTATTATGGTCTTGTGGTTGAGGACTTATTTTATCCCTTGCAATCAGTAGAGGGCGTGTCTGTTTATAAGAGTCAAGAAGTAAAGAAAAAGCCTGCCAAGAAAACCCTTCGACAGGCTCAGGGCAAGAAGGTTGTCAAAAAGAAGGTTGTGAAGAAAACAGAAAAAAAGAAAGTTGCTAAAAAACCAGTTAAAAAGAAGGCTGTGAAGAAAATAGTAGCAAAGAAAGTTACTAAGAAAAAAGTAGCAAAGAAGGCTGCTAAGAAGAGTAAGGTAAAAGAAATCTTAAAAAGATCTATCAAGAAGAAAGTCACGGCCAAAAAAACCCGAAAAAAATAACCCCCCCCCATTGCTAACCCCCCTCATGTTATGTTAATGTCCGCCGCCCTGTGAGGCGTTTCCTGTCGTCAACATGCTTTTTTAGCGCAACAGGCGTTAGTTGAG
>JAHJDR010000102.1 GCA_018812345.1 bacterium
CTAACAAAAAAAACAATTCCTGCAGATAGTCCAAAACCTATCTTGAAGAGAAGAATCGCCCCAACAACCGGGATAACATAAAGTGCCTCTTGATAGATTATTTGCAATTGTTCCAGCATAGAGACACCAGCCAATGACGAGCACCAAAAAAGCAACCCCCCGTAAGCAAGTATACCCGAACAGGCAAAAAGAGCTATTGCCAAATAAGCGTTCCCCACCATTCCACCAATAATCAAAGGAACAGTGCGAACCACCAATAAAATAACATGAACAACAAAAGCAGATTCCAAACGATTATAAACAACAAATAAAATTGTTAGCGGCGAAGAAATAAACCAGACAAACATCCAGGCAGCAAGCATCCGAGAAAATATTCCCGCTTCAACCCATTTACTACCGAAGATAAAAGTAAAATAGTCTGTGCCCATAAAAACTATCAGCAAAGAAGGAAGCAAGGCCACCATGACCAATCTGCGAAACACCATCTTGACCAAACGCCCAACGTCTTCTTCTTTGCTATGTGCCTCAGCCACCCGCTGAAAAAACACATTCCCTATAGCACCGCCAATCATTGACATAGGCAAATAGATAACCCTAGATGCCAAAGCGTAATGCCCTACGGTCGCCCCCGTGAAAAAGACCCCTAAAAGAATCAAGGGCATCTGTCGAGATACCACGTTGAGCAAACTTCCCCATGAATCAATGAGAGGAAACTTTTTGTACTTTTTAAAACTCTCAGCAATTTTTTTTAAGCCAATAGTTTTTCTAAAAAAACGCCCATCTTCATGCCAAATCATTATTGCCAAGATTGAACACCCTACCACGACTCCGCCAGCTGTGCTCCATATCAAAGAACCCGCTGTGACAAATCCCATCAATCCCAGCAACAACTGTGACCCGCTAGTACCTACTGCCTGGGCGGTGCGATTAATCGCCAACCTACCAAACAACTTCATTCTGGAGTTCCAGTTATTAAGCGCAAGAAACATTGCGTTGAAAAAAACAATAACTGGAATTGCCAACAAGTAAGGCGCCAATTTCTCAGCTTGCAAAAGACTCAGTATGTGAGCATGGAAAAATAAAAAAATCAAGCCGCTCACTATCGTTATAAATACAGCACAGAGCAAACTCGTGCTCAGAACATTGGCAGCATCACCATCATCCTTTGGCAAGAGAATGGCCAGATCATAACGCAAACAGGCAATCACACCTATAATGCTTGTAATTGTAGTAAATATGGCCGCCAAACCAAAGACCTCTGGAGTATACAAACGCGCAAGGACTGGCGAAACGAGAATGGCAACAGCCTGAGCAATAACAGAACCACCCGCGAGTTTAAACACATGTCCTGCAAAACCGCTTTTTATAACTGGTCGTATGTATGATTCTTGCTTATTAATTTAAATCCCTAAATCCTTGCTTTCAAGAGTCTTTATAACAATTTCTTGCTCATTAGGAGTTATATCATGAAATAATGGAAGCGTTAAACAGTTCTCAAAAACATATTGACTATTTTTCATAGAACCAACAACCCGAACAAATGGATTATCATTAAACGCCTTATGCTTATGAAGAGCAAATGTGCCAATTTGAACTTCAATACCTATGTCACGCAGCTGGCGCATTATTTCATCACGATTTTCAATAAAAATACAAAATGATTGATAGGAATGAACACCTCCTTCTGTTGTTTGAGGAAGCACAATGTTGGACACATTCTTTAATAAACCCACATAGTTTTCAGCAAGCTGATAACGCTTAAGCAACAACTCTTCAACATGTTGCATTTGCACAACGCCAATAGCTGCCTGCAAATTTGACAGTTTATAGTTCGTGCCAACACGCTCAAATTGTATTGCCTGGCGTTCATCACTTTTACTCATTCCAAAATGTTTGTAGGAATTCATCCAGGCAGCCCACTCATCGTTATCTGTTGTCACCATCCCACCCTCACCTGTTGTTATAAATTTTCGGGGGTGAAAGCTAAAAACAGAAATATCAGCCAAAGAGCCTACTTTTTTATCTTGATAGGTTGCTCCCAAGGAACAAGCAGCATCTTCAATAATTTTGATATTATGCTGATTCTTGATTTTATTTAATTTCCCATAATCTAAGGGATTGCCAAAAAGCGATACGGGAATGATTGCTTTTGTTTTTTCTGTAATAGCCTCTTGTATGGCATCATAATCAATGAGCATTGTCTGCTGATCAACATCAACAATGACAACTGTAGCACCAACTATGTTCACAACACTAGCTGTCGCTGGATACGTATAATCAGGAACAATAACTTCATCACCCGGACCAATACCCAAAGCACGCAAGGCTAACTCTAATCCTGTTGTACATGACGTGACAGCAATAGCATGAGTACAGCCGATATACTCTTGAAACAAAGTTTCTAATTCATGCGTGACAGGACCTTCTGTTAAATAGCCACTATCCAGAACGTCTATAACTTTATCTTTCACTTCTTGGGTAATATAGGGTTTTATTAAGGGGATTTTGTACATAAATAATCTTGGCGTAAGGCGCAGGGCTTAAGGCGTAAGTTTTGTTTTATTTTGCTCATTCCGCCATCTAATTAATTTTTTCATTCCTTCTTCTAGGTCTATTTGCCATTTAAAGTTCAAATCTTTTTCTGCTTTTTCAATAGTTCCAATGCGATTGGTCACAAAAGTAAGACCGGCAGGCTCATAGTGTGCTTGGAGAGTAGAACCTTTCAACTGAATAAATAATTCTGTTAATTCTTTTATAGATGTTCCAATACCGCGCCCCACATTATAACAACTACCAGAAGCTTCTGCTTGCATAGAACATATATTAGCCCTGGCAACATCTTCTACAGAAATAAAATCATATTGTTGAGAGCCGTCACCATAAACAATGGGCGGTTCCCCTTTATCAAGACAATCAAGAATTTTCATCATAACAGCAATGTAGGCACCCTTATAATCTTGCCGGGGACCATAAACATTCATGTAACGCAAGCCAACCCAGTTGAGGTCATAACGACTTCCGAGTGTTTTGAACATGTGTTCACCAGAAATCTTTGTGGCCCCATAGAATGTAAAATTATTATACGGATGTTCTTCTGACATAGGCACTTCGAGAGCATCACCATAAACAGAAGCAGATGAAGAATAGACAACACGCTTTACACTTTGTTTTATACAGGCCTGAATCACATTGAATGTGCCGCGAATATTAACATCAAAAGCTGCTTGGGGATATTCATAGCACTGTAGGAGCCAAAGAGCTGCTAAATGAAATACGCCATCAACACCTTCTAAAGCTTTTTGTAAAATATCTTCCTGAAGAATATCGCCACCATGAGGAAAAATACTGACACGTGGATCTTTTAGTGCTTCTTTTAGATTGTCCTTTGTACCACGACAGAAATTATCATAAATAATAATTTCTTTAACATCTGTTTTTGTCAGCTGGTCAACAATGTGGCTACCTATTAAACCAGCACCACCAATCACGACTAATTTTTTTCCATTTATATCCATAAAATATTCTCTACATTTTTTCTACCTGGCTTAAGGCGTAAGGCCCTAGGCTTAAGGCTTTTTCATTTGATTAATGATTGGACTATAAGCTCGCCAGCAGCACCATTGCCATAAAGTTTTTGGCTGAAATCTGCCTGACAATTCATCATGGCCTGACTACCAGATAATATGCGCTCTTTGTTAGCTCCCACGATCATATTATACCCACCTGTAACTGTTTCGACCCATTCTGTTTCATCTCGCATGGTCACACAAGGTTTTTTTGCATAAAAAGCTTCTTTTTGTACGCCTCCTGAATCAGTCATGACTAGTTGGCTATTTTTCAGAAGCATAAGCATGTCGAAATAGGAGACAGGATCGATGAGTTGAAGATTGGGCTCAAGGCGCAAGGCGCAAGGCGTAAGGCTTTTATCTGACAGTATTTTTCTTGTTCTGGGATGCATTGGTAAAATAATTGTTTTTTCTTGAGCTATTTCATTAAGAGCTTCAAAGATATTCCTTAACCGTTCTTGATCATCTGTGTTTTAAGCACGATGAATTGTGCAAAGAATGAAATCATTATCTTCCAAATTCAAATTATGAATGATCGTACTTTTTTCTTTGGCAAGCTCACTGTAAAAAAGAAAAGCATCATACATTACGTCGCCGGTGTTGAACACTTGGGGCGTAAGGCGCAGGGCGCAAGGCGCAAGGCCTTCTTTACTCAAATTTTCAACAGCGGTTTCTGTTGGGCAGAAGAGATAATCAGATACATGATCTGTGAGAACGCGGTTATGTTCTTCTGGCATCATTCTATTATAACTTCTTAAGCCTGCTTCAACATGGGCAACAGGAATATGTAGTTTAACAGCAGCTAAGGCGCCTGCTAATGTAGAATTTGTATCACCATAAACCAAAACAACATCTGGTTTTTCTTTAACAATGACCTCTTCAATTTTGATGAGCATCTTTCCTGTCATTTCACCATGAGAACCGCCGCCAATTTCTAAGTGGTAATCAGGTGTTGGTATCTGCATTTCATCAAAAAATACTTGAGACATGTTGGCATCGTAATGTTGACCAGTATGGACAATAATTTCTTTAAATTTAACAGGCTTCTGCTGCATTGCACGTGAGACAACAGCAGCTTTAACAAACTGTGGTCGAGCACCAATGATGGTTAGTATTTTTTTCATATATGCAATCTAGGCGTAAGGCATAGGGCACAAGGCGCAGGGAATAATTAAAATTCTCTTTCCTTAAGCCTTGAGCCTTGAATTATGCCTTATTCCCCTTCTCATCCACTGTACCATGTTGAATAGCCGGATTCCCATAAACCAGCGCATTATCCGGCACATCTTTGGTCACAACAGCACCAGCCCCTATAAAACAATACCGTCCAAGAGTTACACCACAAATAATAGTGGCATTCGCTCCTATAGTAGCACCTTCTTTAATCAGTGTTTTTTTGTATTCATCCTTACGTTCAACTGTAGCTCTAGGATTAAAAACATTTGTAAATACACACGAAGGCCCACAGAACACGCCATCTTCAATAATCACACCATCATAAATAGAGACATTGTTTTGGATTTTGACATTGTTACCAATCGTGACTTTGCCACTAACATTTACATTTTGACCAAGCACACAATTAATACCAATTTTCGCTCCACCCATAACATGTGTAAAATGCCATACTTTAGTGCCGTTACCAATTTCAGCGCCATCGTCGACGTAGGAGGATTCATGTATAAAGTATTTCATAGATATCTAATTTGGGCTCAAGGCGCAGGGCTTAGGGCATAAGGCCATAAACACGTTTCTTAAGACCTAATTGTTATTTAGTTTTTTATATAATAAAACAATTCAATACATCATGATACAAGGCTTAGGGCTTAGGGCGTAAGGCCATAGACTCAAAGATTAAGTCCTAGATCTGCTTTGAATTAATTTTGAAAGCATAGATGAAATTGACTGACATTCTTTTTTAACATGAAAAAATGTATCCTCACTTAGATAGCCAATTTCATAGGCAATCACTGCTTGTGTTAGTGTTTCTGCAGATGAGCCTTTAGCAATATAGAAATGCCTAATTGATTGTTTGTCAGTATCTAGTTCATCACCCTCTGCAATGTTACTTGGAATAGATACAGCGGCTCTACGAAATTGGTCTCGCAAACCAAAATCTCGAGAAAAAGAACCTTCCTGAGTTTGTTTATAAATATAGACTGCTAAATCTTTAGATTTCTTCCAAACATTTAATTCGTAAAACTTTCCCATATTTTTCTCTGCCTTACGCCTTATGCCTTAAGCCCTACGCCTTAATTGCCCTGAGCCTTAAGCCCTAAGCCTTAATTGCCTTACAAACTGTCCTAATCTCTTCCTCAGTGATAAACGCGTGCATTGGTAGGCTCATCACTTCTTGAGAAAGCTTTTGCGCTACAGGAAAGGTTTCTGTATTGTTCAAATAGGCAAAAGCTTTTTGATCATTTAAGGGTATGGGATAGTGAACGGCAGTGGGAATGTCCGCGTCACTAAGTTTTTCTCTTAGCGCATCTCTATTATCTGAGCGAATGGTATATTGTGCCCATGACGATAAATTTGCTGGGTCTATTTCAGGAGTTTTAACAACAGATTTTAATAATTCTGTATAAAGCATGGCTGCTTGATTTCTTTTTTCTATCTCTGCATCAAAATGTTTGAGCTTGGCACTTACAATGGCTGCCTGCAACGTATCCATGCGACCATTCAAACCTATCATATCATGATGATATCGTTTGGCTTGTCCATGGTTTCTGAGCATTTGTAATTTTTCAGCCATCTGTTCATCATTTGTAAAAATGGCCCCACCATCACCATAGCAGCCTAAAGGTTTTGCTGGAAAGAAACTTGTGGTGGCCATACTCGTTAAAGAACATGATTTTTGCCCATGATAGGTCGCCCC
>JAHJDR010000103.1 GCA_018812345.1 bacterium
CATGTTAGCATCTGTGCTTGAATTAACTGAAGTGAAATTCATGATAAGACTACCATAGCTTAAGGTCGCGCCAGAAGGTATGTTCTTAGTTAACCAACAGGCCTCAAACGTTTCTTGATTTCCAAAATCTGATGATGAAGCACATTTTGTGCCCCAAACATAAGTGACTTCTTCAAGATTAAAGTCGTCCATATCAGTAATTTCTTCACCAAAAGTGAGCGTACACTCAGCATATTGAGGAAGTTGACTAGACATTGTGATTACCCATTCATTGTTTTCGATATCATCTTCACCGTTTTCTGCTGCTTCAATAGAATCCATTGGTTGTTCCGTGCCATTGCAGAATAAGTAGAAATTTTCAGAAGTAAGAGAATCAGGATTCATGGTTTCACTAAAAGTTACCGTGTACTTATTTGTTGTTTTGGCTGAAAGACGTGTTGTGTTATCATCTGGATTGTCACTGAGTTCCTCAGCATTTGAATCAACGAGTTTTGTAACGGTTGGTGCCACACCAATTTCAATAAACTCGTCTCCTTCATCTGTGCCTTCGGCTTCAATAACTTCTTCTACATCGCCACCACCAGAGCCAGAGCCAGAGCCATCAGTGGAGCTAGTAGAAGATCCACAACCAATGGCGTATGCAAATATACAGAGAACACTAAATAAAATAAAAAAACGTGATAAAAATTTAAACATAAGACTCCCCTTGTATTATTAGATAAAATAATAAGACCAAAACTATTACTAGTTTTTACCAATAAATCAAGAATTGACTGTATTAACTCATTGTTATATTAATATAAATTAATGGGAGATAACTTTAAAAAATATTTACCAATCTTATTGTCGGTTATCTTTCTTACCATTACCATTTTTGCTTTTACGCATAATTTACAGCATGAAGAGGAACATCAGCAAGAACACAGAAAGGGTGACTGTGTTTTTTGTAAGTTGTACTCTATTACAAAATCATTTCAGCCAGAAAAAACACAAACGTTAACTTTTGTTTCGTGTTTTTTATGGCAGGCAAATATTATTTCAGATTGGGCATTTCAAAAAAATACTTTATTAAACAATATTACACCACGAGCCCCTCCCTTCTAAATAAAAAAGTAAGAATGAAATTAATATAGGATAGAAAGAAGAAAAGCCCGCTTTAGTTTTCGCTGATGCCTAAAGGCTATGGCGCGAAAAAAAACTATGGCGTGGCAAAAAGGAGGTTTTATGATGCAAAGGCATTGTTATGCTTTAATGCTTGTTGTGTGCCTTGTGTTTGTGTCTTTTCACGCACAGGCAACAGAAATAGAAGAAAATGATAACACAACAGAGCAAGGACAGGTGTTATTATGGAAAATCAACAAGACAGGAAGCAAGGCTTTATTGCCTGATATTAGTCTTATTGGTATGGTTGCAGGAGCCTATTTTCGTGATGATCCTGCCAATGCTCAAGGTCCCAATCCATCACGAACCGGATTCAATTTTCAAGGAGCAGAATTAGCCATTCAATCTGTTGTGGATCCTTATATTCGTGGTGATGTGTTTATTCATTTTATGGAGGATGCCTTTGAAGTTGAAGAGCTTTATATTACCACTTTGTCTTTACCTTTAAATTTGCAGTTCAAAGTGGGTAAAATGAGAGCGCATTTTGGACGTGAAAATTTACAGCACGTAGATTCAATGTCTTTTGTCGATTATTCTCGGCTCAGACGTTATTTTTTAGGGAATGAAGGTTTTGTGGAATGGGGTTCTGAACTTTCTGTCTTATTACCTGTAAAATGGTTTTCAGAAATCACCTTTGGTTTTTACCAAGGGATGAACGATGATAATTTCAACAGCCCTGATAAAAGTGATTTTGCTTATTTGACACATATTAAAAATGCCTTTGACATAACTGTTCATACAACTGTTCAATTAGGGCTTAGTGGTTCTTGGGGTAATAATGGCACAGCCAGTGGTAATTTGACCCAAATCTATGGTGCTGATTTTTATGTTCGTTGGCGGCCTTCAGATCGCAAGGGTATTAAATGGCAAACAGAGTATTATTATCGTCGCCTACAAGATGTGGGTACTACTGCTGTTGAAGGTGGTTTGACGTCACAATTTATTTATCAGTTTGCCAAGCGGTGGGAAACAGGTGTGCGTTTTGATGCTGTGGGGTTTCCAGATAATGGTTTTAAGCAATACCAAGCCTCACCTATGCTCACATTTTTGGCCACAGAGTTTTTTAGGCTCAGGACGCAGTATAATTATTTGCACATAGATGG
This sequence comes from bacterium, assembly GCA_018812345.1. GTDB lineage: Bacteria > UBA10199 > UBA10199 > UBA10199 > JADGCS01 > JAHJDR01. Next base: position 2,265 of record JAHJDR010000103.1, read on the forward strand.
TGTTGCGAAAAAGCAGCATGAAGTGTTTTTGCAAATGATTTTTAATATGGGACCGCATGGAGCGCATGCGTTTTAGCGTATAGCGTCCATCGTTCTGCTTATTGCTTTTGTCATCCCTGCAGAGGCAGGGATCCAGGTATGATTGACAATATGTTAATGACAATTAGCTATTGGCAATTTCAATTGCAAATTGCTTATTGCAAATTGTCAATTGCCAATCATGTTGCATGGACTGAATTCCCGCTTTCGCGGGAAGAAAAATGGAGATCAATATGAAAAAAAATATTATATTTGTTTTAGTTCTTTGCTTATACACAGTTCCCGTTTTCGCAAAAATAAACATCGTCACCACAATCCCCGACTTTGCGAGTATTGCTAAAGAAGTGGGGGGTGATATGGTTAGCGTGAAGAGCTTGCTTAGGAGTAATCAAGATCCTCACTATATTGAACCCAAACCAAGCTTTGCCTCTTCTATGAATCAGGCTGATTTGTTTATCGTTGTTGGTCTAGAATTGGAAATTGGTTGGGTGCCTGTGTTGCTCACACAATCACGTAATCCTGAGATACAAAAAGGTAAAGCTGGCTATTTAGAACCATGGCGAGGTATCCGTATTTTGGATATTCCCACAGGAAAAATTGATCGTTCAGGTGGTGATATTCATCCTGATGGCAACCCTCACTATTGGCTTGATCCTCGCAATGGTATTGTCATTGCTAAGAACATTGCAGACCGGCTTTCAAAACTCGATCCGGGAAATGCCACTTTGTATAAAAATAATGTCGTAAAATATGAAAAAAAACTGAAAGAGAAAATAGCTTTTTGGCAACGTCAATTAAAAGGGCTCAAAGGGAAGTCTGTAGTGACACATCACCAGAGTTTTACCTATTTTGCCAATTGGATTGGTTTGCGCGTTGTTGATCGTATAGAAGATAAACCAGGAATTCCACCAAGTGCGTCCCACATGATTGCTTTGATCAAACACATTCGATCACTCAAAATTCCTTTGGTCATAACAGAGCATTACTACAATCCCAAACCCTCTGAGAAACTCAAAAAGGAAACGGGAATTGCCGTTGTTTATTTGCCTACATCAGCGACTAATTATATCGCGCTTTTTGATGAGCTTGTGCCTAAATTGAAAGGAAGCCTATGAATGAACTTCTTTTTTTACTACCAGCCTTGTTGGCATGTTTTATTCTTACGGGAATTCATGCTTATCTTGGCATTCATGTCATTAGCCGCGGCATTATTTTTCTGGATATTGCTCTAGCGCAGGTGGCAGCATTGGGTCTCACGATTGCTCTGCTTATGGAGTTTCATCCTGAAACAAATATTGCCTATTTCTTTGCATTGGGAATTACATTTATGGCTGCCGTGCTCTTTTCATTCATCAGAAGTGAAAAATATCCTATGGAAGCTATCATTGGGATAACTTTTGTTGTGTGCTCTGCTATAGGCATTCTTATTGCAGACCGCATGCCTCATTGTGTGGAGCACTTAAAATATATACTCAGTGGGAATATTCTTTGGGTAAGTTGGGAACAAATTATTAAGACGGCAATCATTTATACGATTATAGGACTTGTGTTATATCGTTATCATAATAAACTCTTACTAACATCCATAGCCTACCAGGAAACTAAAAGGCGTGGAGTGAATGTGCGTGCTTGGGATCTTATGTTCTATATTGCCTTTGGACTTGTTATAACAAGCTCTGTACAAATTGCGGGGATTCTCTTGGTTTTTTCATTTCTCATTATTCCGGCATTATCGAGTATGATTTTCTATGACACGATAAAAGCGCGCTTGCTTGCCGGTTGGACTTTTAGTATTGTGGCTAGTTTTGTGGGTATCGGCTTTTCCTATTATTTAGATTTACCAACGGGTCCCGCTATAGTAACAGTTATGGGTTTCTTTTTAGTGTTAAGTTTTGTAGTGAAACGTTATGTTTTACACTGATCTCCATATACATTCAAAATATTCTCGTGCCACGAGCAAAGAGTGTGATTTAGAAAATCTTTCTTTGTGGGCCAAGAAAAAAGGTGTGCACGTTGTGGGCACAGGCGACTTTACGCACCCGGCCTGGTTTGATGATATTAAAACAAAGCTATCTCCTATGGGGGATGGTTTGTTTAAGCTTAAAAAAAGTTTAGAAAAACAAGTTTTAAAGAATACGCCAGCAAGTTGCCAAAGTGAAACGCGTTTTATGATCACTGGTGAAATTTCTACGATTTACAAAAAAGGTGATAAAGTGCGTAAAGTGCATCACATTGTTATGGCACCCAGTATTGCGCAAGCGCAAAAGATCAGAAAAAAACTCGATTCAATAGGCAATATCAAATCAGATGGGCGGCCCATTTTAGGATTAGATTCCAGAAATCTATTAGAGATTGTTTTGCAGGAAGGTGGATCAGATTGTAATCTTATTCCAGCGCATATTTGGACGCCCTGGTTTTCGGTTTTAGGATCTAAATCTGGATTTGATACAATTGAAGATTGTTACGGGGATTTATCTGAACATGTCTTTGCTTTGGAAACAGGGCTGTCTTCTGATCCTCTCATGAATTGGCGTGTGGGTGTTTTGGATAAGTATCGATTAATTTCTAACTCTGATTTACATTCACCCAGCAAGCTTGCGCGTGAAGCTACTGTGTTTGATACAGACATGACCTATGATGGCATTTTTCAGGCTTTGAAAACAGGTAAAGGTTACAAGGGAACTCTTGAGTTTTATCCAGAAGAGGGCAAGTACCATCTTGATGGGCATCGCAAATGTGGTGTGTGTTTAGAACCCAAAAAATCTTTTGCCCTAGACGGTTTGTGTCCAGAATGTGGCAAACCATTAACATTGGGTGTTTTGTATCGTGTTGAGCAACTGGCAACTCGTGAGGAAGGTATAAAACCAAAAACCGCCGCTCCTTTCACATCACTCATTCCCTTAAAAGAAATCATAGGCGAGGTAAATAGCGTTGGTCCAAATTCTAAGAAAGTGGCAGGACATTATGAAGCCTTGTTAGATAAGTTTGGTCCAGAACTCACTGTTTTGCAAAACACAGCTCTAGAAGATCTAAA
>JAHJDR010000104.1 GCA_018812345.1 bacterium
AATTTCTTCCGTGTCGTGAGAAATACTGGCTTTAATATGGAAATCATGCGTCTTTTCATTTTTAAAAAATGTGTGTAATCTTTTGGTATTGGCTTCTGAATAGGAAATGCCCAATAGATTGATTTCTACAGAATTAGGAGCATTTAAAAGCGTTAAAGGTGAAAAATCTGTACTATCATAAAAGCCTGTATGTTGTTCAAAGTTACTTATGCCAATCGCATAACCAATGATTGAGGAGAGTTGCTTGAGGTGAAATTCACCTTTGATAAGGTGCTCTTGAACGCCAAGTTGGTAGACTTTTTTGGCAATATCTTTGGTATCACGCGATGAGAGAGTGATGAGAGGCGTGCTTGCTATTTGTTTTTTTACAGTTTGAATAATTTCTATTGGTTTAAGTCCTGGCAGTTCAATGTCTAGAATAATCAAATCAACATCACCCGATTTGAAATAAATAAGGGCGTCCTTCAAGGATGTATAGTGAATAACATGTAATTGTAAGAGATCTTGGGGAATGCGAGCAATGCCCTCGGTGAGGGACTGGGCATATTGTTGATCGTTTTCTATGAGAAGAATATTAAGATTAGTACTTTCCATATTATAATAGAATTATTTTAGTTCTTAAGTTTAAGTGAGTACAGCTATTAATTCAATTTGTAAATGCACGAAAAATTGTTTTTAAGACAATTAGTTGACGCTTTATCAATATGAAAAAAGACCTTAGTCATACACATAATTCATTAAAGTGAAAAAGAAATAGCTTTTCCATGGGATAGAATATTGTGAGCTTTCAAAGCAGTAAAGCATTCTCATAATGATAACAAAGCCTTATTGAGATTGCGACAAATCGAACAAATTATCTGTAATTGAACCAGTGCTGGATTCAAGCGGCTGTAACTACTTGATAACCAAACAATAAAAAAGAACAGTCTTTGTCTCTGATTTGGCACGCATGTTGCTTTAATAGGTATTAGCTAACCTGTTTATATGCGGGGGAAAATTTTGAAAGCAAGCACGTGGTTCATGGCACTTTGTCTTATTTCTGTCTGTCTTACAAATTGTAGCTTGGAAAAACCTTGGGAGTCATTATCTGAAGGCAGTACATCTGATTTAAATTCTCACTATCAAACACCCGTTGGTGGTAACTTTAAAGCGCTCACCATTAATAACAAAATCTCATCTCTCAATATTGACACGAGTTCTAAAGATGATGTTGTTTTGGTCATGTACTCAAACAATTCAAAATTAAATAGAGTGGCTTTTGAATTAGATGATACAGCTAAGAGTTCCTCATTAATAAAAACAAACAAACTTGAAGTCATTTCCAAAGCGGGATCATTTGACCAATGGTTGCGTGATAGAGAAGCGAGTCTAACTCCGGAAGATATCGTAGCAGATAGTTCTCAAAACCACTTTTTAACAAAAACAACGCAAAGAACTTTTAAGGTTATTAACTCATTTTCCAACAATACATTTAGCACGGTCACAGCAGAACTTGCTTATGAAAATGATTACTATGAAATATATATAGATGAAAGAAATCTGGACCAGTTTACAGATGACGATATAGTCACAATAGGCGATCAATTCGAAGAAACCATGCTCAAAGAACAACATGTTTTTGGTGAAGAATCTGATGTTAATGGAGATGGTAAGTTTGCTATTTTACTAACGCAAGCAGTCAACGAACTCGGGGCCTCAGCGGGTAGCATGATCACAGGTTTTTTCTACGCTCTCGATCTTTTTGATGATAACAAATATCCTTTTAGCAATGAAATGGAAATTTTATACTCATGTGTCCCAGACCCCAAAGGGGATAATGGTATTGCTATTTCAAAATCATTCGCGCTCAAAAGCATTTTACCCAGCGTTATCCCTCATGAATATCAGCACATGATTAATTTTAATCAGCACCACTTTATTGAAAACTCTGTTGTTGAAAAAGGCTGGTTGAATGAAGCTTTATCTCATTTAGCTGAAGATTTTATGGAAATGGATGAGGAGGGCGTTATCTCCAGTTATGCAGCAGAGAATCCATCACGTGTTTTTAATTTCTTGAGTGAGCCACATAACACATGTTTTACCTGCGGTACTTCCTTACAACAAAGAGGCGGATCCTATCTTTTTATCAAGTACCTTTATGAACAAGCGGAGTTGGGATTGTTGCCAGGTTCTGCAAATGGCATTGAATTCTTAAGATCACTTGTCCAAACAGATAAACAAGGTGTTTATAATGTCGTGTATGCAGCCTATGGAGAAGATGATAAGAATTTATTTCTAGACTTACTAGCGGATTTTTCATTAGCTGTTTATTTATCTGATACAGATTTTGCCGCTGATGAGACACAAGAATTTTTTGGCATGAAACTTCGTGGGGCTCAAAACGATTATCGCGGAACCTATCTTCAGGGACCCAGCATGATAGAAGTTGATGCCTTACCTTTTAATTTTACTATGCCAGGAGTTGGCGTTGCCTATCTTCAAATTCCCAAAGAACTTCTCACAAAGACTAAATCCTATACTCTCAAACACCTTACAACAGTTGAGTCTGTTGGTGGTTTTCTTGTTTGGGGTGATTAATCCTGTATATAAATGTCGCTATTTGCTTGTGATGAGGCGTATTTTAAAGCCTGTTATGTGTTTGCCGTCTTATTGCCATTCTTGCCTACCTTAGAAGGAAGATTTTACCTTCTAGACAAATATGTTAAACTGCTAAACTTGTAACCACATGATATTGTTGTGCATTAAAAAACTTAACGTTATTTAAGGTTGGCCCCTATCTTGCTCTAATAAGATTTCGGTAGCTTGGTTTGCTGGAGTTTTATGCATCAAAGAGAAAACATCCTTGTTATAACTCTTGTAGGGATCCTATTATTCTTTACAGGTTGTGGGTCAACAAGTGGCTTGCTCAGTTCATCTTCTGAGGATTCCTCAGGCTCTACAACAGATAATGTCGTTGGTGGTAATATTAGTTCAGTCACTTTTTCAGATTCCCAATCAGAAATATCTTTGAGTGACATTGCTGAGAATGATTCTATTATTTTATTACTATTCACAAATAGCAGTTCGAGTTCCAGTAGTGCCTTTCAAGTGGGCAGCTCATCTCTTAATTCCTATTTATTAGATGATTGGGAAGATAATAACGAAGACGAAAATCTCACGAGTAGTTTTCACGAAATTCTTCGTAATTTTGAAGCTGATTTAGATGAATCTGCTTTATTAGAAGAAAATGACGATGTTAACCAATCTTTACTAAAATATGCTGCAAAAGGTTCTGAAAAAAGTTTCAAGGTATTGAACTCTTTTTCCAGTTCATCAAGTTATGATACTGTAACAGCAACACTGAGATATCAAACAGCGAATTTCAACTTCTATGTTGATAACCGCAATAGTTCTGACCTTGATGATAGTGATTTGGAAGAGCTTGCTGAGCAGTTTAATGATATTATTCCTGCAGAACAAGAACTGTTTGGTGAAGAATCTGATATTAATAGTGATGGCCGTTTTACTGTGCTGTTCACACAAACAGTTAATGAACTTGGTGCTGCTGCTGGTGGCATGGTAACAGGCTTCTTTTATGCAGCAGATCTTTTTGATACCTCTTCATATCCCATCAGTAATGAAATGGAAATTTTCTATACATTTGTACCTGATAATAGTGGCGATTATGGTAGTGCTGTTTCAAAATCATTTGCCATGACAAATATTTATCCCGGTGTTCTGCCACATGAATATCAGCACATGATTAGTTTTAATCAGCATTATAATATTAATGATAGCACTGTTGAAACATCATGGCTTAATGAAGCTCTTTCTCATCTTGCCGAAGACATACACAGTATAAACAGCAACACCTATATGACGACAACAGGGCTAGAAAACCCAGCACGTGTGCGCGGGTATTTGACTGATATTTCGTCAACCTGCTTTTCTTGTGGCTCTAGTCTGTATCAACGAGGCGGCTCTTATCTTTTTATTCGTTATCTGTATGAGCAAGCCGAATTGGGCAATTTTAGCAATTTAGCTGATGGTGCTGATCTCATTGGAAAGCTTTTGGATACAAGTTTAACAAGTAAAACAAATATTATTAATGCTGTATACGGCGAAGAAGGAAGTGATGATCAATTCAAAGATCTTATTGGCTTGTTTGGATTGGCGGTTTATTTATCAAATACGAGTATGACATCTGATAATCGTTTCGGATTTCAAGGTATCAATTTAAGAGCCACACAAGACGACAATCGCGGAACAATATTAAATGGTCCTGCAATACAGGAAATATCAGATTTTCCATTTACAGATACCATTACAGGTAGTGGTATTCATTACATGCAAATATCAGGAGCTGATATTATTAAAAACGGTTTTAAGTTTGATGTCACAACGAGTTCAGCTTCAGATTTTGGGGGTTACGTGATCCAAGAGTGAGTGGGTTTTCTCTAATGCAAAAAACAAGCACCAAGCGGCCCTGTAGGGGTAAAAGGGGGGAGTCCTTACTCCCCTTTTTTCTTATCCTCTCAGATATTCCCTAATATCCTAATATTATAGACATTAATCAACTATTTCTGTCATTATTTTTTTTCCCTTTGCCTCTTTTCATTTTTCATCAAATACGTTAAGGACGCGCCATGGATTTAATCGAACACACAAAAGCCTATGAGCGCGTTAAACAGGCAATAAATGATTATCAACAAGGTAAAATGGTCATCATGGTTGATGATGAAGATCGTGAAAATGAAGGTGATTTGACCATTGCTGCTGAAAAAATAACACCTGAAATAATCAATTTCATGGCTTGTCATGCACGTGGACTAATTTGCCTTTCTCTAAACGAGGAGCACGTTGATAAATTACAACTTCCGTTGATGGCATCACGAAATTTAAGCCGCTATCAAACAGGGTTTACGATTTCCATTGAAGCCCGCTCTGGTGTGACTACGGGAATTTCTGCTGCTGATCGTGCCCATACCATTCAAACAGCGATAAAAAAAGATGTTGGCCCTGCTGATCTTGTTTGTCCTGGTCATGTCTTTCCCATAAAAGCACGTTCTGGTGGTGTTCTTGTGAGAGCAGGACATACAGAAGGTACTGTTGATTTAGCACGTTTATCAGGTATGCATGCGAGTGGCGTCATGTGTGAAATTATGAACGATGATGGCACAATGGCTCGCCTACCAGATTTAGAAGAATTTGCTAAGCAACATAAAATGTCAATTGTGAGCATTGCTGATATCATTAAATATCGCATGCGACATGAAACACTTGTTCATCTCGTGGCAAAGGCAAAATTACCAACAAAACATGGGGAATTTACTGTAAATGTTTTTGAAAATGATGCCGATGATTACCACCACATTGCTTTGGTAATGGGCGATGTCACCACAAAAGACCCCATATTAGTGCGTGTGCACTCTGAATGTCTTACAGGCGATATCTTCCACTCTGAGCGTTGTGATTGTGGCTTGCAACTTGAGGCTTCTATGCGTCAAATTAGCGAAGAGGGACAGGGCGTCATTCTCTACATCCGTCAAGAAGGACGCGGTATTGGTCTGGTTAATAAAATCAAGGCTTATCATCTTCAAGATAATGGTCGAGATACTGTTGAAGCGAATGCAGAATTAGGTTTTAAAGCAGACTTACGCGATTATGGTATTGGTGCTCAGGTTCTTGTTTCTTTAGGCATTCATGAAATAAACTTACTGACGAACAATCCAAAAAAGATTATTGGCCTTGAGGGTTATGGCTTGCGCATTGTCAATCGTGTTTCCATTGAAATGGAGCCTTGTGTCAGTAACACCCATTATCTTCAGGCAAAAAAGAACAAAATGGGTCATATGCTCAATAAAGTTTAAGGAAGGCCTCACTTCATATGGTACAACGAGCCGCAACAAATAAATTTTCTGTCAAAAAGACAGGACCAAAAAAAACAAACAAAATAGCGATTGTTACGAGCCTATTTAATGATCACATTACAAAAAAACTCGAAGAGGGGGCTTATCAAACGCTTAAGAAAAATGGCTATAAAGATGATCAAATTCTCAAAGTTGATGTTGCTGGCGCTTTTGAAATTCCATTTATATGTCAGATCTTAGCCTCTCAGAAAAAGTTTGCTGGAATCATTGCCTTGGGTTGTGTTATTAAAGGTGAAACGCCACATTTTGATTATGTATGCCAGGCGGTAACGCAAGGTTGTTTGCGTGTTCAACTAGATACGAAATGTCCTGTATCATTTGGCGTTGTCACGACAAACAATGAAAAACAAGCAAAAGCACGTTCTGGTAATAATAAATATAACAAAGGTGTTGAAGCCGTTTATGCTTTGTTACATACTTTGAATACAATGGATAGAATATAAAAAGTTATGGGAATAAGACGCAAAGCCAGAGAAATGGCCCTCAAAGCAGCATTTGAAATTGATTTTTCAGGATCAACTTGTGATGATGTTATCGAAAATATAGCATCAAATCAAAAGTTAGAAGACGATGTCATGTCTTTTATGCAAGAGCTTTTAGAAGATTTGAAAATACATTCTGCTGACATTGACAAGATTGTTGAAAAACATTCCAATAATTGGAAACTATCACGCATGGCGAGTGTGGATCGTAATATATTACGACTGGGGGTTCTTGAAATCATGTACAAACCTGACATTCCAAAAAATGTAACGATCAATGAGTATCTCGAAATTGCAAAGAAGTATGGGACAGAAGATTCAAGTAGTTTTATCAATGGCATTTTAGATAAAATTAATAAGGCAGATTAAGTTTAAGAAAGTGAATGCTATGAAATTATCTTTTACAAGCGAGGCGATCGATAAAATTTCAGCTGAAATAATCGTTCTCATGCACTACGAAGATGATGTGCCTTTTAAAAACTTTTTAGGTGTTTTAGATTGGCGTATTAACGGACGTCTTTCAGAAATTGTTAAGCTGAATAAATTTCATGGCTCAGCAAAAGAAAAATTGCTCATTCCCTCAGAAAACCGTTTTAAAGCTAATGAAGTATTAATTCTTGGTTTGGGAAAAAAGGCTCTTTTTGAAAAAGATCATATCAGTCAGGTCCTTGATTATTTTTTACAAACAGTTGAACGCAAAAGAATGAATCAAATTTGTTTTAGCTTAAGCCAACTTTTTGAGTCCCAATTTGATTGGCGTAACGCAGTGCGTCTCTTATTGTCAAAGCTCATTGATTTTAAAACCATTGAAGAAGTTATCCTATGTGAACCAGCAGAGCTCATACGTGAAGCAAAGCGGCGACAGTTGCAATTTGGCCCAAATATTGAAGTCATTTACTACTAATTTTATTTAGCAAATAACCCCCATATTAGCCCTTCAAAATAACAAAAAATTCAATTATATTAAAACTTTTCGCCATTTCACACGTTCATAACATTAAAATATGGAGATTGTTGTAAAAAAAGACTTGCCAAAAGGGCATTTTTTTAAAAATATCAATGCCTTGGCAATTCATAAAGGACAAAATACCGCTCGTGTAGGTCATAATCTAACAGATGAAGAGTTAATGAGACTCTATAAGAAGGGAGATAATAACGCTTTTCGCATTATTATTAGCCGCTATCAGAAGCCTGTTTACAACTTTCTTTATCGTCTCCTTGGCAATGCAGAGTTAGCAGAGGAAGCATTTCAGGAAACTTTCCTTCGCGTGATTAAGTCTGTTTCTGATTACAAGCCAACAGCACGTTTTTCCACATGGGTGTACACTATAGCGAGAAATTACTGCATTGATGTGAAACGCAAAGGGCGTTTTCGCAATCATTATTCTCTTGATACCATGACAGCACCTGATTCAACTTATTCAGGAGATGAAATACTTAAATCAGAAGCACATGTTGGCGAAACAGCTGTTGCTCATGATCTAGACAAACACTTAAGACGCATACTTGATGAAATTAATCCCGAACAAAAAGAAGTGTTTGTTTTGAGACAGTTTCAGGAAATGTCATTTGAGGAGATTTCTAAAGTTACGGGAAGCTCTTTAAATACTGTAAAGTCTCGGATGCGCTATGCCATCCAAACATTACAGAAGAAATTTAGTGAATTGGGAATAGACTCACTTGAGAGGTGATTATGAATAAAGAACTATTTTTAAATGATTTAATTGATGTTTACTATGGTGAATCAGATTTAAGTCTTGAGGACGTTGCCAAGAAAAATATGGTTTCCCTAGAAGAATGCCATAGAGAATGGAATAAAATTAATATCATTTCAAAGCGATTTAACGAACTGCAAACCCAGCTGCCTACTCAAATGTCTCTTAATAAAATTACGGCTTATGCTGATGAGAAAGCAGCCTTTTTAGCACAACGTGGTTTCTTTAATTTACTTTTAAAACCAGCTTTTGGCTTAACAGTTGTCTTAGTTGGCTTTATTTCTCTTATGAGTTGGTATTATATTTCTACCCAAACAGTCCATAATACCAAAATAGCCAGCATACAAACGCAGCCTGTTAGTGAAACATCACCTGTGGTCAAGAGATTATACACAACACCACTTGATTACACCCATTATGAAAGCACATCTGAAGAGAAACCTTATCATTATCAACCGCAAAAACCCTATGTAAATAGACTGGTAACAAATGTAAGTGTTTCTAATGGCTATCAAACAAATTTTCCCATTGATGATGCCTTAGAACAAAAAATGATGTCACGCACATTGACAACTAGTGATTTTGAAACGTTGTATTTTCGCGCACGAAAATTTGAAAAATTGGGTTATTTTCAAGAAGCGCTCCATGATTATTTACTCATTAGCAAGGATTCACAGAAATTTAAATATGGCCAGTCACTTCCTTTGGCGATTGCTCGTTGTTATGAAAATTTAGGAAACAAAAAACAAGCCATTGCTGTTCTCGAATATTACCAAAAAGAGCAGGGGCATTCAGAAGAAACACAAATGTGGATTGATTTACTTAAATCAGAAACATTTTAATAAGCTCGAAGGTGAAAGCTGTGAGGAATGGGAAGAAACTAAAATACTATTCAGTTTTTTCAGTGTCTTCTTCTGGTAATTCATTTGCCATGTCTGGAATTTTATCATCAAGAAAATCAAAGTTATTGATATTCTCTTCAGTCATTTTAGGCATGGAATTGAGTTCTTCTTCTGTTAATTGATCACCCAGACCAATATCATCTTCAACAATCATGACTAACTCGAAGTTTTCTTCATCATTGGGAAGTTCCTTAAAATAGTGATCAACGTCTTTAGTAGAGATTTCACCATTAGTTTGGTAACGGGTGCGTGTACGAACATCAAAACATTTACTATCTATATTCTTTTCCATATTATTTATTCTTCAGTTTTATGAATTGGTTTTTCAATGGCCATGAGTATTTTCCCATTTTTGAAAATACGAACATCGCCGCTGGATTCCGAGATAACAACCGCTATGGCATTTGTCAATGCAGTGATGCCCGCAGCCGCTATATGTCTAGATCCTAGCCCTTTTGGAATCTCAGCATCGTCTGTAGAAGCCCCTAGATAGCGCCCAGCAGCAATAACTTCGCCATTGCCAGCAATAACAAAGGCACCATCTACTGTAGAGAGTTCTCTGACTGTTTCTTTGAGAATAGGGTTAAGGATATTGCGTTCTTCAGGTTCATATCCCTTAAAAGGGTTAATGATCATTTGACGCGATAATTGCATGACTTTTTCTTCATCACCCAGAACAAAGATTGTGCCAACAGGTTTGCCTTCTTTTCCTTTATTACCTAACTCAATAGCTAAACTAAGAGCATGTTCGAAAACAGAAGGTATTATTGTTTTGGGAATGTCAGCAATGCTATGACCTGTAAACAGTTCTGATTCCTCGTCAATTTGGAAACACATGATGGTATCGAGCAGGTCATTTTCTGCTTTTCCTAGAAGAAAGACTATTTTGTCGTCGGTTCTCACAAGATTAGCAGACAAACCCAGGATGACAGCAATTTTAACCATGCCCATACGGCCCAATTTTAGTCGTGGAATGGTAACAATACTCTTTATGTTGTGGGGTCCAGAGTAGGAATAGTCAGGATTTTTTGTGACAAGAATA
>JAHJDR010000105.1 GCA_018812345.1 bacterium
ATCAGTAAATGATGCTCTTACAAAGAAAGATATTTTACTTAATTATTGTAACATTATTTATACAGTTTAATTTTGTTTCATGTTCTGGTGATTTTTGTGAAAGATATTATTGGGGTGATGTTCAGTTTGAAGTTGTTGAAATTGTATTCAGTGAATATGATCAAAATTCAAGTCTCTTATTAAATGAATCCGTATTAACAAATTATGAATTAGTTCAGACAGGCGAAATAGACACAACAACACTAGACTATCTAAACGATGCAGAACTGGAAATTGTGGCATATACAGCTGATTCAAGAAAACTGAAAATTGAGTTAATTATTAACGATAAATTTGAATCACTTGAGTTAAATCAAACTGTTGAAGACGGATTGGCTGACTACCTATTTTTGCGCTCTTTTCGAATGGAGGGAGATCCTGAAGGAACTTCTTATGAGAGTACAGGGCCTTTGACGATTTCCCGCGAGTCAGATGGTTATCACTTATCATATGGTGTTAAACCCTATGTAACAAACGAAGATGAAGATAGGGAATATGAAAATACAAGAGAGTTTGAAATTGTATTCAAGAATATTATGATTGTAGAAGAATCTTTAGAAAGTCAGGTTTTTTGTAGAAATTAGAACAGCCCTGAACAAGCACACAGGCTCAACTGTCTTATTTCTGAGACAGTTGTAAAATTAGTGTAAAGTTTTCTTAATAGTTTTTATCGTTCCCAAACTAATTCTCTTTGAAATCATTAGGTTTTTTAGTTCCCGCTTTTGGCATGTTGATTGCTTTATACAAGGGTAAAGGGGCCAAGTGTTTCAAATCGTAAAAGGATGATTAATGATGATACTACAAAATAAAATGTTTTATTTTTCTATAATAGCCTTATTTCTACAGCTCAATTTAGTTGCCTGTGCCCGTGACTGTCACTGGGAATACTATGGAAACGTTGAATATAATGTCGAATCTATAACAGTCAAAGAATACGATGCCACAAATAGTAGTTTATCAAATGAGTATGAAGCTTATAGTGTTGACCAAACACAAGAAAACTTTACTGGTTATCTATACAGTCCCATTGAGAGCATAGCCGGATTAACTTTATCCTTTGTTGGTACAATTTCATCTTCCCAAAATATCAGCATTGAAGTCAAAGTTGGCGAACAACTTGAAGAAATGGAGATCGGAGAAACCGTAAATGACAATACTGGTAGTTACCTCGAATTAGAAAGCTTTTACCTACCTTTAGAAGTTGAGAATATTAAATATGAACTTGATGATTTAGTCACGGTCTCAAAAACTAACGAGGGGTATCAAGCTATTGTCAGAAAATATCCTTATGTTGAGAATGATGATGGTGAGGTTGAATATTATGACACATTAGAAGCAACTATAGTCTTTGATAATGTTGCTATAGATGAACGTCACATGAACCAGACTTTCTATTGCAGAAATTAGGTTCAATTAATTAATAATGAAACAAAGATTAAAACATACATCTTCTTTTCTTTTTATTCTGATAATTCTGCTAAACTTGCAATTGATCCCTGTGGTTAAAGCAGCATGCGAGTATGATGGTGACGGTGATGGCGTAGATGATGCTTTTTCAACAGATCCCTTATTAGGTGACACAGCGTGTACTTGGGGAGATCCTGATTGTAATTCTTGTGTTTATGATGTTGAAGATAATTTTTACCATATCTCAGATAATAATGGTAATCCAACAGGGCACACACAACTTCGCATTGAAGCGAGCGATGATAATGGCGAACTCATGTGTCAGTATTCTGATCCCTGTGAACTCACAGCTTTTTTTCAGCATATTCAGGGAATAGGAAGAATTCCTAATGTGGATGAAAATAATTGGTTTGTCTTTACGAGAAGTATAAGAGGAGGCCCAGGTGCTTTCTTTGCGGGTCAAATGACAGATCTACCGAGCTCTGGTGGTCATTTAGGTTCAGCCACAAATGAGGACGATCTTAATGAAGATAGTACTTCAGAAGTGGTTTTGTCAAAAGCCGCCCAAAAACATATGTGCTGTGAATGGTGTAATTTATCAGGGATAGGCAATATTTACATAACATCTGAAAGAAATATGGTGCTCTACGCTTCAGAGAAAAATGATGAAAAAAAAGGAG
>JAHJDR010000106.1 GCA_018812345.1 bacterium
AATGGATGTCTATTTTAAAAAGAAACATAGCAAAGAAGTGCGTTTATTTAAAAAAGCCTCTTCCATAATTACAGTAACTGATTGGCCTGATTATGATGATATGATTCTTCACCTGGCTTTTTTAGCAGCAAAAGATAACTACAACACAATTATTAATGTTGAAACAAGCTCGCGCAAAATTCATGATGGTTCTTACAAGATAATCTTATGGAGCGGCACAGCCATTCCTGCTAACAAGAATATAAGCTTCTCATAATCCATTAAAACGATTCATAACTAACTTGTATATCCGTTTTTTCTGTATAACAGGCAGCCGATTGTGTGATCATGGTTGTGGTTATATCATAACGTCTTTTTTGAGAGGCTAGTTCTAAGAGGGGATTTTGACACGATTCAATGACTGTAGGATCGAGTAAGGTTGTTTTTGTATCAACGCTTTCTTTTTCACGCGCTTCGTAAACACCACGAGAGGTTACAAGACCAACACCAAGCGAAACAGGCCAATGATAATATTCTCCATCCCTTTTCATACGCTCTACAAACCTCATATCATTTGTGCTAAATAAATCTGTTACGTGCGTTGTGCGTTCATAAACCACAACAGCACCCGGAGTTGTCCACGTCTGTTCTGGATGTGTATGATAAACTGTCGCGGATACAATAGCCCCGTCAACACCTGCCAACAAAAAAGCCGCATTCATAAGCTCACTATCAGGATCAACCGTTTCTTCTGTACAATTTTTGCCCACATTAAACCAGTAATCCCCTTGCTCTGCTTTTATATACAGCCATAAAGACTCACTCATTGATTGCGCCGCTCGTTTTCTTAACCAAGAAACTCCCTCTTCTTTTGATGCTTGAGTGTATAAGGCATACCCCATATCCATGCTTTCAAAATGATCTTTGAATTGTAACCGTTTCGTGGGCAAGGGAAGAAACCACTCAGGTTGATCGTGTTTATTACATTCCAGACTCTGCCCACAAAGACCTCTTGTTTTTGCAAATCTTATAAACTTGGGGTAAGCCCGTAACACCGCCAAAAAATAATCCTGACGTGTAGAATCATTTTCTCTTATATATTTGTCATAAAAACGGGGACAATTATTTGTCCAATATTTCCCCAAGCCTTCAAGTAGAGCTTGGGCATCTGAACCCAATACGCAATGATCCATTTCTATTTGGCTCAAAATATTTGTATAGGGTTCTAATTGTTTGTTTCTTAAATGAGGAACAAGCGTTAAAATATCTGCGAGTTCAGAAACTGTAATGGCGCCATCGTTTGTAACCTGATCAATAAGTGTTGTGGTGGCTGTTTGCAAAGTCATGGCTGTCATAGAAAGAAGCGAAAACCAGAAAAAGAACATCCTGTCAAGACCCAGGGTGTTATCAAAGAGTTACCCCAAGGTGTTTACAAATGTAAACGGAAACTTGCCAAAAAACCTTATAATTCAACTATTTCCTCAAGTGGTATCGTATAATGAACATAGGGTAAGGATTTTTAACAATTTGTGTGTGGCTTTAAAAGGCAGGAGGAACTTATGAATACTATAATAAAACAAATAATGATGATCGTTTTAGTAATGACTTTTTCACTTTCAATAATCAACTGTGGTGCCACAGGCACAACAACAGGCTCTGATGATTCCAGCTCAGGGGGTTCTGCAACAGGTGAAGCCACTTCTGGTGGTGACTCATCAAGTGATGACACGTACACTGAAGCCACAGGAACAGATGAGGGAGAGGAAACTGAAGAAAACACAACAGTGCCCACCATTAAATCATTGGTTGATGCTGATAGTATTTCGCTCAGTCAGACAGCCTCAAAAAACACTACGCTCATTTCTGCTAAAACCACAAATACATTTAAAGTCACTTTTAGTGAAAGCATGGATACCACCTCAATCAACACAGATAATATCTCTGTTGAATGTGATGGCAAGGATCAAGCAATTACTAGTATTAAGGCTGATTCAAAAGGGTCTGATGATATTGCCGATAATGAGTTTATCATCACTATGAAAAGCCAACTCCCTCAGTACACAGAATGCGACATGGTTTTTACTTCAGACATTGGTGATCTTGATGACACTGATTTAGAAGAAACAACCTATACATTCACAACAGCGTGTGCTTCTTCAGACACTTTCAATGATTCAGATGTTTTTGATGCTTGTTGGGATGTCGATAATATTTCCTCAAGTGCTAGTGTTTCTTTTAGTGACAATCTCGTTATGAATTTTACATCTGTAAGCTCTTCAGACAAAACAAACATCCCTTTTATTTATAAACTTGTAGAAGGTGATTTTGAAGCCGTCATACATGTTTCTAAACGTAACAGTGATGAAGGCACGGAAGAGATTGGGCTTGCTGTATCAACAGAAACGCCTGCCATATGGGGTGATTCTGTACACATCGGCCTTTACTACAGTGCTGGTTTTGGTGATGAAAACACCTATTCTAACCATTATAAGAATGATTCAGCTCAAAGTATCGCCACAGCAACAACATATACAGCAAAAGAAATTTACCTTAAAGTAACGCGCACAGGAAATAACTACACAACTTATTACAGCTCTGATGGCAGCACATGGACAAAGGATGGTGATTTTACAAACGTCACAAACATTGGTCAAACAGCTTCCGTTGGTGTTTTTGGTGCCACGGGAAATACAAAAGGTGATTATGCTGTGACCATTGATTCCTTCACATTTAATTCTGGTAGTGCTATTGATCAAGATTAAGACACTCCTCCCTTCCCCTTCTAAGAAGCAGGGGCCACATGGCCCCTGTTTTTTTTACATCCTTTTGGATTATTGATTTATTGGCAGACGCACGTTATTGTTTTTGTATGAAAAAAATCCTACCTTTTTTATTTATATTAGTTCTTGTCATTAGCTGTGGTGGCTCATCAAATACAAACAACACAGAAGAGAATAACGATGATGACACACCATCACCCAATGCCGGGCTCACCATTAGCATGACCACACCGTATGTTTCTGCAACTGATATTGATCGTGTTAATGGCAATTATAGCGAAACTGGCGATAACCCCCATGATGGTATCGACTTTATTCCCGCTAAAGACCAAATGACGTATCAAGCGGTCTCATCAGGAACCATTGATTCAGTAACCTTAGCAGAAAATGAACATACAGGAAACTGGCAGGTTGGTGTGAATCTTGCTTTCAATGAAACTTACACGGTTGAGTATAAATTTGAACCCATGTCAGACTCAACTTCAGATGGCACAACACAAGAAGGCTATATTCAAGTCTCTGAAGGTGATACTGTTGCCACCGGCGATGTCATCGGGTATTTGTTGTTAAAAGACGATTACTCGCATGTGCATTTTGGTTTACGCAAAAATAACGAAACCGTATGCCCAGAAACTTATTTTGATAGTGCGGCCCAAACATCTTTAACAGCCCTCATCCAAGAAGATAATCCTAGCTGGGAAATTTGTAACTAGACCATTACCACCGCACATAACGATCTAAGGGCTCTTTAATTTTAACAATAAAGCCAGGACGTCCATTTGATGCTTTTTCTATTTCAAACAAATCATGTAAG
>JAHJDR010000014.1 GCA_018812345.1 bacterium
GCCATCGAGCTCAAACAGGGCGAGGAAGTCTACTGGACGGTGAATGATAAAAATACTTTGCAGTTAAAAAGATGTGACATTGTCAAACCTAAGAAACTGAGGCCAGCGAAAAAGATAAAGAATAAAAGACGATCGTAACGCTAACAGCAATGATCAAGATCAACAAATTGCAACTGGGGTTTTTCAGCGGAATCGACTTAGGTACAACTAACAAGTTCCCTCCTGATAAATTGTACTAAGTCGGGACTTGCCCCCCTACACCTCTACACCTCTACATCTATTAATTTTCTAAAACATAAATCTGCCATTCTGAATTCAATGCATCTAATGACTGTTTTGAAAAGCTGCCAAACTTCTGAAAAACTCTTAAACCACTATCTCTCACTTCAGCTTCAAATTGAGAAGGTGTTAATAAAACATTATTTAATTGATGACTTTCCTCTTCTCCATCAATTGAGATAGTCATCTTCCCTCTTCGTTGCAATATACTTTCAATGGTAACACCTTGTTGCCAATCAACATCAAACTTTACATTTCCAATACCTTCAACAAACTTTTCAAAGCCGTAATAACTAGGATCGCCTGTTGGATTATTTACATTTATTATTAAAACAATTCCACCTGTTACTAGATGTTCTTTGCACCTCCTTAACAATGCTATTCGGTCAGATATAGACGGAATCATAAACCATGTATTTAATAGACATGAAAAAAGAGCTACTTTATCTGGTAAATTTGTAGTTCTAAAATCTCCAGTTTCAAAATGAGCTTGACGTGGATAAGCTGCTGCAAAACGTTTCTTCGCCATTTCAGTCATGTCATGACTATAATCGATCCCAAAAACTTTACGACCTTGACGCAAAGCCGGTTCAAGTGCTCGGCCATTTGCACAGCCTAAATCCACATGAAGACCTTCTGGCAGTCTTTGCAATACTTCTGAAACAAAAGACAAATCATTTTTGCCAAAAGAGCCAAAAGCTATATCATAGACTCTAGCTAATAAAGGCATACTCACGAGTGGTATTTGCATCGGATATTCCTTGAAATACATTTTTTTATGCTCATATTGTTTGTCAAAATTAACAGGTCATATTCTAGCCCTGGTATACAAATGACCAAATATTTTAAATAAAGTATTCTAGGTTTTTAAATGAGTCACAGTTACATAATGAGAAAAACAACAGCCTTTATCATAATGCTGGACATACTCATCCAACTCTTTACAATGCTCAATAGCCTTTTCTTTAGAGACTATATCAGGAAATGTATTTGCAAATAACAGCAAGGCTTCAGTGAAAAATCTCATTAGTTGCTTAGAACCTAATTGATGGTTGTTTTGCTCAAGTAATGTATAATTACAGACTTTCAAACCCGCCTCATGACCAATATGAGGAACTTGCTTGCCTATATAAACATTGCTTTTCTGCATACCACAATAGTCATGAACAACTTTAATAAAAGCATCAAATGCACCTATAGGGGGATGAATATTGTAAAAAGATAAATCGTCTTCTATCACATAAATATTTGTTCCACTTTTTAGGCCTTCCTTGAGATCCTGAAGAATTTTTGTGGGCTGTAATGTATGTTGTAGCACCATTCTCAATACGACTGTATTACAATTTCTCGCTAGTTCTGGCATTTCCTGATCACCCGCCGACCATTTTACAACCGGAAAATTATTAAGGTGATGATCAGCAAGGTTTTTTTTGCAGTTTTTAATAAACTCATCATTGACCTCTGCACAAACAAACTGTGCTTCTGGCAGAGCATTAGCTAAAGCAATTGAATAATAGCCACAACCACACCCTAAATCTAATATTGGTGAAGACTGGTTTGATAACCCAAATTCTTTTAATATTCTTAGTTCAGACTCAAGAAATAACGAAACCTGATACTTGAGAAAATCATTCCAGGTTTCTGATTCAGTTTTATTGAATGATTTATTAAACATGTCTGACGTATTTTTCATATCATTACTTTCTATCTTAGACTTTGCTAATGCTATTTTGACTCATAAACAGTAACAGCTTCTATATCAAGCCTCTCACCAACAAGACATTCTTTGGCCCAGATTCTTATTGAATCAAAGATAGGCTGTTTTGAGTTCTCGATTTTCTTTTTCAATTCCTCTAGGCTATGCAACTTCTTAAAAATATATAAAACATCGCCTTCAGGTTTGTTTTCAATAAAACTCACTTCAAAGAACATTCCTGTTTCACTAAAAGCTTCCATCATTTCTGGATGACGATCTGTTTCTAGTGTTTTCAGAAAGTTCTTTGTCTCTTCTGTTTTGCCTGGCTTGATTTGAAGTTTTGTTAAAATATATTGCATAATTAATACCTATAGTTGCGCTTGAATCTTCTCAATAAGAAAATCTA
>JAHJDR010000107.1 GCA_018812345.1 bacterium
TCTTCCCTATCCCCAAAAGCAGACAAGCGAAAATAGCCTTCACCACAGGGACCAAAACCTACACCGGGAGTACCTACCACATGCGCTTTTGTGAGGAGTGTATCAAAAAAGGACCAGGAATCTAGGTCCGATGGTGTTTTAAACCAAATATAGGGCGCATTGACGCCACCATAAACATCATAGCCTTGGCTCGATAAACCGTTAAGAATAATCTGTGCATTTTCTAAATAATAACGTACAAGATTTTGAATTTGCTCTTGGCCTTCTGGTGTATAACAGGCAGCAGCTGCTTTTTGAATGGGATAGCTAACGCCATTAAATTTAGTAGACTGACGTCTTAACCACAGTGCGTGCAAAGATACGGCATTGCCAGCGTCATCTGTTCCCATGAGTTCTTTGGGAATAACAGTAAAAGCACAACGCGTTCCTGTAAAACCAGCTGTTTTTGAAAAGGAGCGAAATTCAATAGCACATTTCTTGGCACCCTCTATTTCATAAATGGAATGTGGAATGTTAGGATCAGTAATAAAGGCTTCATAGGCGGCATCAAATAGAATAACAGCTTTATGTGCCAAAGCATAGGCTACCCATTTTTGGAGAACGTCTTTTGTGGCCACAACTCCAGTTGGGTTATTGGGAAAGCAAAGGTAAATAATGTCCACATCTTGATTTGGCAGGTCAGGAATAAAAGAATTTTCTTTTGTGGCATTCAAATAAACAATGTTATCATAGTGACCTTTTTCATTTGCCTGTCCAGTCTTACCAGACATCACCGTTGTATCAACATATACGGGATAGGCAGGGTCAGAAACAGCAATGCGGCATTGTGAGCCAAATATTTCTTGTATATTGCCTGTATCACATTTGGAGCCATCTGAAATAAAGATTTCATCAGCTTGTATAGCAACACCACGAGCCTTAAAATCATTTTTGACAATGGCTTCACGCAAAAACTCATAGCCTTGTTCAGGACCATAACCGTGAAAACTTTGTTTTTGAGCCATTTCATTAAAAGCTGTTTTGCCGGCATCTACGATTGCTTGTGGTAAGGGTTGGGTGACATCACCAATGCCGAGGCGAATAAGGGACGCTCTCGGGTTGTCTTTTAGAAATGAGCTTACACGCCGTCCTATTTCGGGAAATAAATAACCAGCTTTTAATTTTAGATAATGTGAATTTACATTTGCCATAATATGATTACCTATTACAAGCCACCTGTCACTAAACACGAATCACTATTGCACAGAAGCTGTACCAACACTCGATATCACACCGAGAAGGGATTTTATGTCGTCATCTGTAAAGGTAAGACCAGCACCGAGATACCAGGCCAGATCTTGGTTTGGATTGATGAAATCATCAAGACCGCCAAGAAGGTAAAAACTTTGTGTGATATTGGCGCGTGCCATGGCTTTGAGATGTGGTTTTTGTCCTTCATCACTCTTGAAATCAAAGGCTGTAAAAGAAACACCAATGGGCCCCTTGTCATAATCAACGCCTAAACCACCAGATGATTCTACAAGACCACCACGGATTGTGAAGTCATGGTATTTTTTGGCAAGTTGTGCTGAAAACATGAGACCATCAAGCGTTTTTGTTCTTTTTTTCGTGGTGACTGTGCTTGTGTTACCACCTGAAGTCACAATTGTTTCTTCGATAAAAGAATTAAAGCTTGGATCAGGATCGCTCACAACTTCAAAGAGAAAATATTTATCAGGTCGAGGTTTCAGTGACAAAGAAACATAATTTTTGACATTCCCTGTTCCCGCTAAATACTCTGCATGCATGCCAAGATCGACTTTCATGCGGTTGGCACCACCCAGAAAATCACCAATACCATCAAGGGTATCATTGAGTTTATTAACGGTTTCTTCATCTTTGAGTAAACGTCCGAGTGTGCCGCGGCCAGATGATATGTCATCTGTGATGTCTTCTATGTTATCGACAGTACGATCAAACTGTCCCATGTTTTTGGCAACAACGTAATTCAAGTTTTGTGCTAGAGCCTTCATATTCTCAATAATGACATCAATGTTCTTTTCATTTTGTTTTGTCATTTTGGATATGGATGCTGTTATTTCTTCCAAATTGTTCATGGTTTTGTCAAAAGGAGAATCATCTCCAGCCATAACCTTACGCATTTGAGCTGTTATGGCTTTTACATCTTGTGCAATTGACGAAATTTCTTGTGTGACAGAATTGATATCGCCATAGGTAACTACCTGATTGATGGTAGTTCCTGGTTCTAAAACTTTGTCAATAATGCCTGTTTGATAAATTTCTATGTAGACATCGCCAAGCATGCCACGTGTTTTGACCAAAGCTTTGGCCTGAGGTGATATTTTGACACCTTCGTAGATGGCGAGTTCTAAACGAGCATGTTGGTTTTCTAAAAGACTTATGCCAACAACTTCACCAATATCGACACCAGCGATTTGTACTTGAGTTTTTTCATCAATCCCCACAGCAGATTCAATTTCAATAAATATATTATAAGCGCTTGAACGAAACAAGTTACCTTGTCCGACACGGATGATCATGTAACCCAAAAGTATAAGTGTGATGAGGACAAATATACCGGCTTTAAAGTTCTTTGAGCGCATTATATCTCCTTAAGCTGCTCTGGAGAGGCATTACCATTTAAGAAGTTTTTGACAACTATATTCTTTGTATTCTTAAATGTTTGCGTATCGCCTTCTAATAAAATCTTACCTTCATGTAACATGGCAATTTTGTCAGCAATATCATAGGTTGCTTGAATATCATGGCTGATCACAACAGAGGTGATGCCTAATGTTTTTTGTGTATTAAGAATGAGATGATTTACGACATCTGTCATGACAGGATCTAAACCTGTTGTGGGTTCATCATAAAGTAGAATTTCTGGCTTGAGGGCAATGGCGCGTGCCAGCCCCACTCTTTTACGCATGCCACCAGATAATTCAGAGGGGAATTTTGGCAGTGTGATTTTGCTTAAACCAACGAGGTCAATGAGCTCATGCACATCATTTGTGACTTCTTTTAGCGATTTATTAGTATGTTCTTTTATGGGAAACGCAATATTTTCATAGACAGTCATGGAATCAAAAAGTGCGGCATATTGAAAAAGCATACCAAAACGTTTTCTGATGTCATTGAGTTGATATTGATTCAGGTCAAAAAGACTAGTGCCATCAATGATTACTTTTCCCGAATCAGGACGAATGAGCCCCATAAGGTGTTTAATAAAAACGCTTTTCCCTTCACCACTCCGCCCGATGATGACCGTAATTTTACCTTTGGGAATACTAAGATTTAGGTCATTTAAAACGATTTGACTGCCAAAGGATTTATGTAGTTTTTGAATCTCAATCATTTACTTAAAAAACTCCAAAACGACTTGTGTTAAAAAATAATCTGTAATGAGAATGCTGACTGAAGAAATAACAACGGCACGGGTTGTAGAGATACCAACTCCTTTGGCACCCCCGCGGGTACGAAACCCTTCAAAACAAGAAATGCTCGCCAAAATGAAACCAAATACAGCGGCTTTCATCACACCCCCAATGATATCATCAGGGTCAACCATTTGTTCTAATCTTTGTAAAAAAGGGCCTGAAGGGATTTTCATGAGAACAACACCCACAAAATAAGAACCCATGATACCAATAAAATCAAAAATAACTGTGTGCAAGGGAACCATGAGCATGCTTGTGAAAACACGAGGCACAACAAGATACTGGTGCGGGTGAACAGCCATGGATTCCAACGCATCGATTTGTTCTGTCACACGCATTGTTCCCAATTCTGCTGACATAGAAGAACCAACACGTGCCGTTATCATGAGAGCCGCAAAAACAGGGGCTATTTCGCGCGTGAGTGAGAGCCCCACTGTCATGCCCACAAGAGTTTCCGCATTAAACATTCTAAAGGCGTATGTTGTTTGTAAAGCAAAAACCATGCCCGTAAAA
>JAHJDR010000108.1 GCA_018812345.1 bacterium
AAAAACAGACAATCTTTATGCAGGCTATAAGTTGCGCATTCGTTCTGGTCTTGAAAATGTTCAAGCGGGAGTTGATTTTGTGCGGCAGCGTTTGTCCGCTCTCGATGACGCTGTTTCTGATGAACGCAAACATTTTTTCATAAAAGAAATGATGCGTCATTATGCTTTGCCAGCAGATACGTTTCCTGGACAGGTTGTTTTAACAAGCTTATCACAGGCCTCAGCTTATGCTGACCGACATATGTTTTGTATGGGGTTTTATTTAGAGAGTGTTGTATCGCGTAGAGAGCACACGTTATTTACAAATCATTTGTACAGTGATGCAGGGCTTGTTGAGCTTTTGGAATCGCCTAGTTATGTGTTACACATTACTCTTGAGAGAATAAAACAAATTTTAGGATCACAAGAAAATCTATTTGTGACAGCTCCTGAGTTTGATTTTACAGACAAGCCTACTACAAAGCTTCAACTAGGTCGTGGTTATGAGCTCGCAGAAATAGTAGCGCCTTATCCAGAAGTGCCCGTTTATCAACCCCTAGCTAATGATTACTTTCAGTCCAAGAAAAAGAATTTCTCCTTATCTTCTTTAGAAGAATATGTGAATTGTCCTTATCGCTACTATGCAGCGTATCATTTAAAACTCGATTCACCAACAGTTTCTGATGTGGAACCAGCCCCGCCTATTAAAGGTCTGTTTGTGCATAAAGTGTTGCAGCGTCTGATTGCAGAGAACGAATCAGATTATTTAGAAGGATTGGAGTATGAGTCTTATCGTAAAAAAGTCATCAATAGATTAGCGCCTCTTATTCAAGAAGAAATTAACAAAACTCAGGATTTGAAGATTTATCCGCCACAAATGGTCGATTTCTTTGCCTACCGTGTTTACAAAACAATTATTAATCTGGTTAGTATTGAGGCAGAGAACTATAAAAAAGCTAAAAAAAGAACAGTGCCCATGTATTATGAATGGTGTTTTGGTTATGATAATAAAAACAGTTTTATGATAGATACGCGCGTGGGTAAAATATCTTTGCGTGGTCGCATAGATCGTATTGATGTTAGTCAGGCAAAAAAACAATTTGCAGTTATTGATTATAAAACAGGCTCGTATGCAAGTGTGGCTGATATGCGTGCAGGAAAAAGTCTGCAATTGCCTATTTACCTTATGGCCATAAAAGAAATACTATTTCCTGAAGGAACACCCACAGGCGCTTATTATTATGTGCTCAAGACAAATGACATAAAGGGATTTACGATTAAAGATACCGTTGATGCGGATCTCATGCACGCACGTTCACAGCTGTCTTGGAGCGGCTGGCAAGATATGCAAGAGGCAGCTCGTCATAGTGTGAGTCAAGCCATACAAGGTATTCATGAGGGGCGCTTTGATCCTTTGCCACAGTCAGAGCAGTTGTGTCGTTTTTGTGATTATAAAAAGATTTGTGGGTTTTCTCGTCGTGCGTAGTGCGTTGTGCGTTGTGCGTGCCCCCACTCCTTTGTAAGGAGGGGGTGCCCAAAGGGCGGGGGAGGTAGATCTGAAGAAGACTATGAAATTAACTGAAGAACAAAAAAAAGCTATTGAAACGCAAGGAAGCATGGCTGTTATCGCATCAGCCGGAACTGGAAAGACAACGGTATTAACGCAGAGATTTTTGCATGCTCATTTACAACGTGAGATGCCGTTGCACCAACTATTGGCCTTTACGTTTACGGAAAAAGCTAGTCGTGAAATGATGGCGCGCGTTTTAGAAAGTGATCACTTGTCTTATGCGCAAGCACCCCTTCTCAATATTTCTACAATCCACTCTTTTTGTCAGAGATTGTTGAAACAACATGGTGAGGTTTTAGGTCTTCGGTCTGATTTTGAAGTTTATGATGAAGAAAGTCATAACGTTTGGGTTGATATCATGATCGCCAAAAGGGCGTTAGTGGGGTTGGATGAAAACAGTATAGCTAATTTTATTAAGTGTTATGGGTATCAAAATCTCAAAAAAACTATGAGGTTTTTGATCAAGATGGATGTGCAACATGTCACTGCTCAGGCGCGTACATGTCTTAACTTGCCAACAGAGATTGACGTTCCGCATCTTAATGATTTTTTGAAAACAGTTTTTGATTTTCAAGAAGAACTCATTCAGCATAAAATAAAAAATCAAATACTCTCCTATGATGACCTAGAAGTTCTCACAATGCGTTTGCTTTCAGATCATCCACAAATATTAAAGAAAATACAGCGACAATATAAGCAAATTCTTGTTGATGAATATCAGGACATTTCTCCACGACAATTCTTTATCATTAAAAAACTTTTTCAATCAAAGTACAATGAGCTTTTCATTGTGGGTGATCCCAAACAATATATTTATGGTTTTTCGCGATGCTGATGTGCGCCTTTTTCATGAAACAGTCCAATTTATTGAGCAACAGGGCGGTACTGTCATATACCTTACCCAAACATTTCGGACACCCAAAAGATTGCAAGCATACTTTAATAAAGTTTTTCCATTGGTTCTTGGTTCTGATGAGTTTCGTGAGGCCCATACAGAAAAAGAAGATCCTGAGGCTTTTCTTTATGCCGCGCCTTTGCCCGAAGAGTCTTTGAATACAGCAGGTCTTCAAGATCGCTACGCCTCCGATGTGGCAACACAGATCCAGCATTTAGTGCAAAAAGGAACAAAGCCAGAAGAGATTGCCGTTTTATTTTACGCGAGCTTGCCTATTTCTGTTTACAAGCAAGCGATTAATGCCAAAGGCATTAAAACAATCACACAAACAGAAAATAGTCTTTTTGATTTACCGCTCACAACTGTGGTGTGGCAGATCATGAAGTATCTAGCGGGTGAACGTGATTTGGTGACACAAGTTGGTATTTTACGGAATGAAATCTTTGCTTTTTCTGAAATGTTTATTGATCAAATTGTAAAGACAGAGCAAAAAGATTTTTTCGTGAGTCAAACTGTTGATTTGTTTTCTGGGCATCGTGATAGAGATGTTTATGTGAGGCTTACAGATTGGATGAAAAAGTGGCAGGAGTTATCACCAGCACTCTTTGCCACAGAGTTGATCCAAACGATTGTGAATGACATTCGCCCAGATTTAAGTGCTCAAGAAGCTTTCTTTATACAAAATTTCATAAAAATACTGACATCATGGCAAAAAGAAGGCCTGTATTATTTAAAAGAAATAACCCTACAGCTTAAAGTTATGGGTGTTGGTGATATTGGCCGTTATCGTTCGCCAGCTCATCCAGAAGGTGTGCATCTCATGACTGTTCATGCGGCTAAGGGCTTAGAGTTTGATCATGTTTTTCTTGTGCCTGGTCGAGGGCGAAATAAGATTGCGCCTCTTTGTTTATTGCGTGAAAATGAAGGGTTTATTTTTAAAACACATGATGCTCAAGTAGAAAAAGCTTTGCAATATGAATTAGAAGAGCCAGAACTCTTTCAACAAACACTTGTTGAAAAACAGGATCGAGAAAATAAAGAGCTCGCGCGCTTAGTGTACGTGGCCCTTACGCGAGCACGCAAAGGCCTGTATTTTTATATCCAGGAGGCTTCACAGGTTTTACGTAAAAAATTGTCATCAGATCCTACAAACACGAAGCCCATTACACACTATAATGATTGGTTGTATTGGCTGGCTTGCGTTATTGGTCATAAGGAGATGGCATCAGAATATGAGCACTCTCTTTTTGAAGAAAAACAACTCGTTTTAGGGGACGTCATACAAGAAATAACAGAAACAGCTATACCGTCTTACACATTCAATAAGATTATATCCCCATCTGTTTACACTGTGACTGAGCTAGAGATTTTTCACCAATGTCAGAAACGTTTTCAATTGCGTTATATCAATAATTTGCAACCTATTAAACACCTGAATCTTTTGTCCTCTTTTCCTGACAGTCGGACAAAGCTTAAAACAAGATTACGACCTAGTGAGCGTGGCAACCTTTTCCACGAGATTTTACAGTATTATGATTTCAATACAGGTAATAATCTCAAGACTGTTATTGACCAGGCCTTATTTAATCAGCACATTATTGCCGCTGATGAGGCCATACAAACAGAATGTCATCTGTTTATGAATCGATTAAAACAAGATGCCTTTATTAAAAGAGTTCTTTTTGAAAGCCGTGAGGCAAAACCTGAAGTTGAAATATTTTATAATGCGGGTTCCTTTATTTTATCGGGACAAGTTGACCGTCTCGTGACTTATGCAAGAGATGATGGGCGCATAGAAAACTTGATCATAGATTATAAAACACATCATACAACTTCTGATGATCAAAGAGATGTCTTAATGAAGCAGTTTTCTTTTCAAATGTCTTGTTATGCTCTTGCTTTGAACCATGGTTTGAGACAAAGACAAATTGAGACGCTTATCTTGTTTACAAGTGTGCCAACCTATCGCAAATTATGTCATAACCTTGATAGTCTTAATGCCTTTGGTGAAGAGCTAAATAAAATTTATGATAATATACAACACGCGATACAGTCAGACACGTTTTATTTAACAAAGGATCGTGGTCACTGTGTCAGTTGTCCCTATTTTAAGGATAATTATTGTGGCGTGAAGACGGGGAGCTGAGTACGAGCGTCTAGCGTCTATCGTCTAGCGTCTAGCGTTGATTGTCAAAGACGATAGACGACAGACGACAGACGCTAGACGTCCTAATATGCAAATATTTCAATCACAATTTTTCTGGATTTTTTTAACGTTTTATATTGTGCATGAAGTGGTGCAGTTCACACTTGATTTGCTTAATTATTACCATGTAAAAAAACAACAACACGTTCCGCCATCTTTTAAAGATCATATTTTACAAGATCAATTTCTTAAATCGCAACAGTATACTTTAGCTAAGCTTGACTTGTCTATTTTGGGTCGTCTCATTATGATCCCATTCTTTTGGGTTCTAGTTTTCTTAAATGGTTTTAATCTTATAGACAGTTTTACAGCGCAAATTGCAGGTTGGCATTCCTTGTCACATTCTGTTTTGTTTGTGTTTGTTGTTGCCTTCTATTTTTTCATTGTGAGCTTGCCCCTTAAACTTTATTCTGTTTTTGTGTTAGAAGAAAAGTATGGTTTTAATAAGATGACAGCCAAACTTTTTGTAATAGACCTATTAAAGACGACTGGTTTGAGCCTTGTTCTGGGAATGCCGCTTCTTTATCTTGTTTTCTGGTTTATGCGTACTGCTGGCACCTATTGGTGGTTATGGGTTTGGTGTGCTATTATGTCCTTTCAGCTGGTCCTGATAGCGGTTTATCCTACTTTATTAGCGCCTCTCTTTAACAAGTTTGAACCTCTAGAAGAGGGGACGTTAAAAGACAAAATATTTTCTTTAGCGAAATCAATTCGTTTCAAACTCTCAGGTGTTTTTATTGTTGATGGTTCTAAACGTTCTTCACATTCAAATGCTTATTTTGCGGGTTTGGGGAAATACAGACGTATTGTTTTGTTTGATACCATTATGAAACAATTAACAACTGATGAGTTGTTGTCTGTTTTAGCTCATGAAATGGGACATAATGTGAAAAAGCATATCCCAAAAATGATTGTATTATCTGCGAGCACAATGCTCATAGGTTTTTATGTGATGTCATTGCTCATTGGGTGGGACGGCTTTTATCAGGCCTTTAATATTAACGTCAGCAGTCATCATGCTGCCTTAATGATCTTTGCCATTGCCTTTGAAGTTTTTACTTTTATGTTCGCGCCCATTATAAATAGCATTAGTCGCGCTCATGAGTTTCAGGCTGATGCTTTTGCTGTTAAAATGATGCATAATAAAGCGGCAATGAGTCAGGCTCTCTTGAAAATATCCAAAGAAAATCTATCAAATTTGACGCCCCATTTTGCCTACAGTTTTTATCATTATTCTCATCCTGCTTTATTAGAACGTCTGCAAGCTATTGAAAAGACTGAGACGTCGTAATATTTATAAAGAATCCCTGTTGACAAGTTAAGAAAATCCTACTCGAATAAAATTAAGAAAGAATAAAGAGTCAGTCAGCTTGAGGGGACAAAGTATGGTGTCTCTTAGCTACGCAAATACAACACTCATAAATGCAACCTATTTTGATGGTTATACAGCGCAGATGCCAGCGTATTCATTTGATAGCCAACAGGTTAACTATCCCGAATATCATTCCCCATATTCCCCTGATTTATCTCCCTTCACTGGGTTACAGGATTATAGAACCTTCTATTTTGAAACGGATTCGTTTGCCTTAAAAGAAGAAACAAGTTTTGTTCTGCCAGAATCTCATTGGCAGCTTAGCCATCCTGCGATTGCGCCTGATAGATCAGATGACGTGATACCATTGGCACCACCAGCCTCAACACCACCAGCCTCCACACCACCGGCCTCCACACCACCGGAAAATATACCGCTGATTGCTAAACCATTTCAGTGGATGGGAAATAATCTATCAAAGTTTGAAAATCTCATGATAAATAGTGCTTTATCCTTTGCTGGGGCTGTTGGGCTGAGAAAGCTGTGTGATTTACCCGCATTATATTTTACAGATATCAATATATCTGATTGGTGGCCTTTTCCTGTAGTGCAAAATTTCATGATTACCCTAGCAGTACTTTTTCCCCTTATGCCTGTTTTTGGAGGGTTAAGTCTCATGAATAATTTAGGTGTATTGCGCTTAGGATTAAGTATTAGCGATTCTGTTTTTGGAAAAGATAGTATTGAAAGTAAGCTTCTCAGAAAAGTTCAAGAGTATACAGAGCATTTTAAAGAGCTTGATCCTAACGAGCTGCTAGAAAAGCCTTTAAAGGAAGTTCTTATTAATAATGGTCTCTACGGGCTGATGAGAACTCTTTGTTTAAAATATAAAAAGGGTATCATTAATTTTTCGTCAGGCAGCATCACTGTAGGTGATGCTTTGAAATCTATTTTTGATTTTAGTTTTAATACATTTCTTTCTGCCCTATCAGCAAAGCTATTTGTTTATTTTGGTACAGTTGATATCACATTAATAGATGCTGTGAAGGCTAGCGCCCTCCTCACTTTTTTACAAATAGTGGCTTGTACAGTTATTGATCGTAGTAAGAAATTTGATGATTCTATGGGTGTTTCTTATCGTACGCTTATTGGCATTATAAAAGGAGCAGGTGTTGCTGGTATCTTGTCTGCAGAAGCCTTGCCACACGAACTCAAGCTGCCCATTCAATTAGTAATTGGTTTAGCGCTTTTATTGCTCGCCATTAGGATAGAGCGAAACACAGATTGTCCAGCAGAGAACAGTGCTTAATAATGTAATTAAAACAGGCTGTTATGACGGCGTTTTGCGTAATGCAAACTATGTTTTGATTTTTCATCATAATTGATTAAAAATCATAAAATTATATTTTTTCTGTCCTGATAAAAAGGAATAAGGGTTTATACATGAAGAATCGAAGAATATTTATTATCTTTCTTTTTTTATTGTTTTCTTGTGTTTTTATTTCCGCATCAAGTTATGCTCAAGAATGCACTATTGGTTATGGTTATGCCACAACAGTTTTACCCAAAGCTGATCAAGAAAATTTTATGTGGGGGTTTCAGTATGGGTTGAAAAAAGCGTACACAGAAAATCCTGCAACACAAGGTGCTTGCCATTCTTTTGAAAATATAAAAGTTGTTTATAAATTCAGTCACGACACACAAAGCCCTTTAGATGCCCTTCTTGTTGCCAATGACTTGATAAAAGATAATGTTATTATGATGGTGGGTTTTCCGTCCAGTCATGAGGCTTTGTTAGCGGCCAAAGTTGCCCAACAACATAATATGGCCTTTGTGAGCATTGGTGCTGTGGCTAATGGGTTGGCAGAATACAAAGATAATATCTTTACCACGTCACCCAAAAGAGAAACATACACAAAAGAGCTTATCAAAGGATTGGCTAATCGTCATAAAGGCAAAGAAATTCTCATTGTGGCTAAAAAAGACTTCATTTTTTCAATGGATATTCTGAATACGCTTCAAAAAGAAAATAAACCTGAGTATGGGTTAACACTCACACCTGTCTTCATTGATGAAAATCTTGCTCTCGATAAACAATCTTTAAAAAATATTAATCTCAAGAATGTGGCTGGTGTTTATATTACTCTTTATCCCTCAATATCAAAATTAGCTTTCTTGGAGCTTCAGGATAAATTAAATGGGCAAACTATGTTCTATGTTTCTTCTGCTTGGATTTCTAATAAAATTGAATTTTTTGATAAAATTCCATTGAGCACAAAAAAACGTGTTGTTGGTTTTGGTGCTGGCGTACCTAATTTACATAGCGAAGCCCTTAAACCCCTTCATCATGCCTATGAGGTTGTGTTTAATAAAAAACCTGAAGTAGCTGTTTTTGAAGGCTACGAAGCGGGCACGTATGTGGCACATGTTTTAAAGGGGAGTTCTGCAGCCAGTCGATCAGCCGTACTTGATAGTATGATGAAAATGGGCTGTGTTTCAGTAGAAACTTTCGGTGAAATGTGTCGTACACCAGAAGGCTATTCAACGAAGAAATTATATTTCTATTATTGGAGTCCTGAAGGCTACGTTCCCAAATCATTATAACAGAAGCTACTTTTAACTTATGGCCTTACCAATAGCCCTGTGCCACTCTGCGAGAAGTCGTGAGCGTTCTGTTTTATTCATTTTTGATACAAAAACTCTATCAACTTTAAATGTTTTCTTGATTTCATCTTGGCTCTTCCAAAATCCCACAGCCAGGCCTGCTAGAAAGGCAGATCCCAGTGCCGTTGTTTCAATAATTTTTGGGCGGACTAGTTTTGTATCTAATATATCAGCTTGAAACTGCATGAGGAGATTATTGGTAACAGCGCCACCATCAACCTTGAGTGTTTTAAGTTTTTTCTTGCAGGCTTTTTGCATGGCATGCACAATATCTTTTTGAAGAAAAGCAATGCCTTCCAATGTTGCACGAGCAATATGACCTTGATTACTTCCACGTGTTAGGCCACAGAGTGTGCCGCGCGCATGTGGGTTCCAATGAGGTGATCCTAACCCAGCTAAGGCGGGAACAAAATAAACGCCGCCATTATCGTTAACAGTTTTAGCGAGTTTTTCTATATCAGAGGCTTTATGAATAATTTTTAGTTCATCTCTTAGCCACTGTACAGCAGCGCCTGCTATGAAAGCAGAGCCTTCAAAAGCGTAAGTTGTTTTGTTGCCAATTTTCCAGGCCACAGTTGTGAGCAAACCTGATTTGGTGAAAGAAGGTTTTGAGCCAATGTTCATGAGGAGGAAAGACCCCGTGCCATAAGTGCATTTCGCTTCACCCGGTGTGAAACAAGCTTGCCCGAAAAGAGCGGCCTGTTGATCGCCAGCAATGCCAGCTACAGGAATGCCATCAGGAAGTCCTTTTATGCCTTGCGTGTAGCCATATATTTCCGAGCTAGAACATACTTTAGGTAATGTGTTTAAGGGCACATGAAATATTTTTAAAAGTTCTTTATCCCACTTTAGCGTTTTAAGATTCAAGAGCAGCGTTCGCGAAGCGTTGCTCACATCTGTTACATGGGCTTTGCCAGCTGTTAGTTTCCAGACAAGCCATGAATCAATGGTGCCAAAGGCCAGATCCTTTTTGAGGGCTAAGGCCTTCGTTTTTTTTACATTTTTCATGTACCAACCCATTTTTGTGCCAGAAAAATAGGCGTCTAAAACAAGTCCTGTTTTATTACGGACTATTGTTTGTAAGCCTTTTTTTATTAAATGCTCACATACAGGCGCTGTTCGTCTGTCTTGCCATACAATGGCTTTATAGAGGGGGTTGCTGGTGGAGCGTTGCCAAGCCACCGTTGTTTCGCGTTGGTTTGTGATGCTGATAGCGGCTATTTCATGAGCCTTGATTTTTGCTTTTTTAATGGCATCATGGATTGTTTTTACCGATACATCCCAGATTTCACTGGCATCATGTTCTACCCAGCCTGGTTGGGGATAGTGTTGCGTGAACTCATTGTTCACTTTTGCTTTGATAGTAATTTTTTTGTCTATAATAAGGACAGTTGTTCCAGTGGTTCCTTGGTCAATGGAAAGAATGTATTTTTTCATGAGAGCACAATTATTAAGAGCCTGCCAGCGAGTCAATCAGATTTCTTTTTTCTTTATTATAGGTCCTATAAGTCTTATAAGACGTATAGGACCTATGGAATATAAGTCCTATAT
>JAHJDR010000109.1 GCA_018812345.1 bacterium
ATATAGCTCGCATA
Source organism: bacterium (assembly GCA_018812345.1). Lineage (GTDB taxonomy): Bacteria > UBA10199 > UBA10199 > UBA10199 > JADGCS01 > JAHJDR01. The sequence continues at coordinate 15 of JAHJDR010000109.1, forward strand.
GCCATCACTAGATGTCATGGGATTTAATGTTGCCGGATCACCTGGCAAGTGAGTTCTCAGGTGGTCTGCAGGCAATTTATAATCTGGCCGACAGCCAAAAAGTAAAGTAGCCAACAAAAGAAAGACAATAATGCTGATATTGTTTTTTACAACCCCCGTCATATTATCTTACCTTTTTAAACTTTACCCATGTTAAGTCAAAAGAATTCTTTTTATACGAAATTGTGGTTTTTTTAGGATAAAGCCGTTTGCTTTTTGTTTTCATAAAGTCTCGGAAAATCACGCTCACTTTTTTGTGTGTCTTTTTTTTCCAGACAATAACACCATCCTCTTTTATTCTCTCAACAAAAGCATTATCATCAATACGAAACTGCATTATCTGTAAAAACTCTTCTTGTGTTAATGGTATGGATAATATTTTTTGAAACTGATTTGTCTTGGCGTAAAGCAACTCTCCTTTGACAGCAATATACATGCCTTTATCCGAAAAACTGATCCTAAAAACCTCGCCACCAAAATCATCAAAGCCAATAAATGTGGCCGTCTTATCTGTAATGAGAACAGCTTGATCTAGCTCAAGATTAACTCGTTTTGAATTGATGCTTACAAGGGCTAATCCCTGTATATCGGCCGTCCCGGCCACAACAGACAGTGAACACAACATCAAAGCAAACAATAAACATAATGCTGATTTATTTTTCAGATGCAAAATAAGCGTCAAACCCTTCTAAACCTAACGCATCAACTAAAAAGCCCCTAGCTTTTCCTTAATTGATTTGAGAAGACTTTCATCGTCAGGAGATTTTCGTTCAAGGGCCTCCAAGAGGTTAAGTGCTTTTTCAAAAAACTGCCTGGCCATTCTTTTGTTTTTTAAAGCAAAATAGACATCGCCAATATGCTCTAGAATTGCAGACTCATTTGGTCGTAACAGATTGGCACGATGTAGGTGCCTTAAGGCTTTGTCAAATTCTTCTTTTTTAAAATACAACCAACCCAAACTATCAACAACATGACCATCGTTTGGTTTAAGTTTAAGCGCTTTTAATATATAGCGCTCAGCTTCTTCGATATTATCTTCACGTTCGAGCATGGTATACCCCAGATAATTCAACACCTGTTCTGATTCTGGATGTTCTTTCAAAATTGTTAGGAGGTCTTTTTTGGCCTCATGCCAACGATTAATTTTATCTAAAATGATGGCTCTTTGGAAAAGCAAGTTTTCATGCCTTTCAAAACGATCAAGAGCATCATTGGCTTGCTTAAGGGCGTTTTTGTAATCTTGTGCATGCACAAGCAAGGAAAGTTTTAATTGGTAAAACTCGATTGTTTGTTCTTTTTTATTAATTTTTTTATCAATAAGATTAACTGCGCCATAAACATCATTCTTTTCTCGCATTATATATAATAATCGACTTAATGCCTCCTTAAAAAGGGGGGAGGCAATTGAAACACGATCTAAATAGACAAGGGCTTTGTCAAAATTCTTTTTCTCCATGTAAAGCAGGCCGAGAAAATAATTGACGCGATCTGATTTTGGAAACCTTTTTACAACGCTCAAAAACTCCTCTATGGCCTCGTCCATTTGCTTCAGCTCATAATAGGTTAAGCCCGATCGAATATAATAAGTCGCGTCCTGTGGGTAGAGTTTTTTTAGCTGTGAAAAAACATCGAGAGCCTTTTGATACTGGCCTTGCTGCAAATAGATTTCACCAACAGTTTGCAATACCTTTGGATTGTCAGGATCTTGTTCGCTAATCATGCCAAAATAACGAAGGGCCATATTATAATTCTTCTGTTCTAAATAAATTGTCGCCATGTAATACATACAACTCATAGCTTCTGGCACTTCACGCAAACAAACTGTCAACCAATGATAAGCATTTCCAACTGAATTCAAAGACAAATATTCCCGCGCTATGACATTATAGACTTCTTCATTTTGTTTGTTTAATGCCAAGGCTTTTTTGTAATAAGAAATGGCTGTTTGGGGTTCTTTTTTTGCGGCATAGAGCTTACCCAAAAGCACAAGCGTTTCTTCATTATGGGGGTCTTTTTCAATGGCTTTTTTGGCAAACGCTAAAGCCTTTGCCCAATCCGAATTACGCGCAACAGCAAGCGCTTTTTGAGACCACAAAAAAGCTGATTTTTTATCTTTCTTAAGCGCTAAATCTAAAAAGGACTCGGACTCATCAATCGTTTCAGGACGGTTTGTGAGTTGGCTCATCATATAATAATAATAACTATTTTGCTTTTTATGCGCTTTTTTTACATAAGATGTTGATGACGACTTTCCAACGCCGCAACTTATCAGAAGCGTGAAAAAAATGAGAGATAAAACAATTCCAATAGCTCTTTTCATGTGCATCCTTAAAAAAGTATCATAATTAATTAAAAAACCACCACCTGTTCTGCGGCTCAAGAGCGGCTCTAAAAAAAGAATTACACCAACTGCAGAACATCTTTCATCGAATACAAGCCTGGTTTTTGGCCGACTAACCAACAAGCCGCTCGTACAGCTCCCTGGGCAAAGGTTTGTCTGCTTGTCGCCACATGTTTAATTTCAACGCGCTCACCTTCTCCACAAAA
>JAHJDR010000110.1 GCA_018812345.1 bacterium
AGCAAAAATGAAAAAGGTGGTTTTACCCATAGGCGCACCATCAAATTATCAGTTACGTCACGGCCCCACACCACACCACTTATGCACCTATGAAGCCATCTCACGCGCCTTAGGTTTTTTAGAGGGAATAGAAACACAAACCAAAATGGATAATGTCTTCACAACCATGGTCAACAGAGTACTCTACACCCGCTGCAAAACAAAACTGAAATAAATTAATGAAAATTGCCGATAGCTTATTGCCGTTAGCCTATTGTCAATCAGGAGCAATGACGGTGTTGTGCCTATAAATTATTGACAATTGACAATAGGCAATAAGCGATTTGCGATTGAAATTGCCAAATAACCCGGGCTTAAGCCCCGGGCAACACCAATAAAAAAAGCCTCACACAGTGGGGCTTTTTTTTGGGGGTAATAAGGGGTATCTTTGCAATCTAAAAAATCTGATTTTTCATACAAAAATCTAAAAAAGTCTTTTCTCTTGAAACCAATAATTTGAGCGCAGCAAAAGCACCAAAAGTTTTTAGCACCATCCAAAAATCTGTTTTTTTAATAAATCCGCTCATACATACCTATAATGCATAGCGCGTGCCAAAATGATGCTTTTTTTAGTTGTTTGTTATTCAAGGTTTTTTCGTATTATTGATCACAGCCCTAGAAATAACCTGGGGTTTAGAAAGACCACGCAGCTGATTTTAAGGGTACAATTGTCACAATTATTATAGGCACTGGTGTGGGGACCTGTTAAAGACGGCTTACCTATGAGTCCTATTGCTTGCCATTCTTGACGTCTGTTATAGGTCGTATACGACCTATAGGACCTATATTAAGGGACCTCACCAACTAGCAATATCTGTAAGGAGTTGCTCTAATTTTTGAAGCTTTTCTTTATTCGCGCTTAACGACTCACGTTGTTCTGCCACCACTTCCGAGCTGGCATTCTCAACAAAGCTTCTATTTTGTAATCTTTTATTGAGTGACACAATATGATTATCGAGTTTTTGAATTTCTTTACTGAGTCTGGCTTTTTCTTTTTCCACGTCAACATACTCAGAAACGTCGAGATAAATCTCATAGCTCTTGTGAATAATAGCCACAGTTCTACCAGGTTTTTCATCACGATTTTTCAGAACAGTAAGATCGCTGATATGGGCTAAGCGTGAAATTGTTGCCTGAGACTGTGCTAATAAATGTTTAGCCGCATCATCCAAAGCATAAGCATGGGCTGATAAATTTTGGGCTTCTTTTATGTTATAAGATTTTCGTAATGTGCGTACATCTGATACAAATTCTTTTAGACATTCAAAACGCTCTAAAATCACTTGTTCTTCAAACGCAATATCCCTTTTCTCAATAAAGGACGCTTGCATGAGAATCTCTGTTGTGGGCCGTGCCGATCCCCACAACTCATTTTTATCACCAAGAGGTAAGATTTTACTCCAAAGCTCTTCTGTAATATGTGGGATAAGCGGATGTAAAATGATCAGTGTTTTGGCAAAAGCTGTAATAAGATTGTGTAGGGCTGTTTTTCTTTGCACGGCATCATCACTGATTAAGCGCACTTTACACAACTCGATATACCAATCACAAAAATCATTCCAAACATATTGATAGTAATGCTGTCCCAAATTCGTAAAATCATGATTATCAAAACACTCACGAACTTTATTGGCTGCCAGTTGCGCACGCGTATGAATCCACTTGTCTTCATCAGTAATGTGGGCGGTAAAATCAATCGACACTGAATCACCTTTTTCATTTTCCTGTTCCACATACATCATAATGAATCGCGCCGCATTCCATAACTTTGTCATGAAACGACGACCAAGATCTTGAAACGAATTAAGAGAAACCTTGAGCTGCTGTCCACTAGAACTCAAATAAATGAGCGTGTAGCGCAAAGCATCGGCACCAACACCTTCGAAACCCTCAGGAAATGTTTTTTCTAATCTTTTTATTATTTCCTTCATATTTGAAGGCCTGGCTTCCATGACAGGATGTTTTAGATCTTCTAATGTAGAGCCATTAATCACAACCAAAGGATCAATACCATTTCCTTTGGACTTGCTCATTGTTTCCCCTTTTTCATCCAGAACAACAGGATTCAAAAAAACGTTCTTAAAAGGTAGCTTGCCTGTAAAATGCACTGACATCATATTCATGCGAGCAACCCAAAAGAAAATAATGTCCTTAGCTGTTACCAATGTTGTTGTAGGAAAATAACGCTCAAAATCAGGCGTCTCTTCTGGCCAGCCTAGAGTTGACATAGGCCACAGAGATGATGAAAACCAGGTATCTAAAACGTCTGTCTCTTGTTCTATGTTCGTATTACCACAATGAGGACATTTCTCAGGCATTGTCTCAGACACAATAGGAGGACAAGCCTCTTGACATTGGTCTTTAGTCTTTAGACTTTGGTCTCTAACACAATAATATGCCGGAATCCTATGCCCCCACCAAATCTGTCGTGATATACACCAATCACGAATATTATGGAGCCATTCCAAATAAACTTTATTCCATCGCTGAGGCACAATATTAAGCTCACTATGTTTTTCCAAAACCTTTTCTGCCAAAGGCTTCATCTTGACAAACCACTGATCAGACAAACGATACTCTATGGCCGCCTTTGACCGATAAGACCTTCCAATGGGTGTCATGCGTTCTTCTTCTAGAACAAGAAGACCTTTTTTCTTAAGTTCTTCTATGGCTTTTTCACGACAGATGTACCGATCCAAACCGCGATAACGCTCTGGCACAACATCATTCATCCGAGCATCTTCATGCATCACATTAATCGGTTCAAGCTTGTGACGCGAACCAATTTCAAAATCATTGGGATCATGTGCTGGCGTTATTTTTAAACAGCCTGTTCCAAAGGCCATGTCCACATACTCATCAGCAATCACAGGGATTACTCTTTCTTGAAGAGGTAAAATAACATTTTTTCCAACAAGCTTTGTGTAACGCTCATCTTTAGGATTTACCGCAACAGCAACATCACCAAAAAGAGTTTCAGGTCTTGTTGTGGCCACAACCACGTGACCTGTTCCATCGGCATAAAGATATTTAATATGCCATAAAAAGCCTGGCTCGCCACCTTCTTTTGTTTCCACCTCATCATCAGATAAGGCTGTGCGATCAACAGGGCACCAATTTACAATGCGTTTACCACGATAAATCAACCCCTCATCAAAAAGGGTTTTAAATGTTTTCACAACAGCTTTAGAAAGCCCCTCATCCATTGTAAATCGTGTGCGATCCCAGTCACAGCTGCAACCCAATTTTTCGAGTTGTTGCAGAATAATGCCACCAAATTTTTGTTTCCATTCCCAAATCTTCTCAATAAATTTTTCACGACCAAGCTCACGATAGTCAATGCCCTCAGCATCTAACATTTTTTTCACAACAGTTTGTGTGGCAATGCCCGCGTGATCCGTTCCTGGCACCCACAAAGCATCATAGCCATCCATTCGTTTATAGCGAATCAGCATATCTTGAAAGGTGTTGTTGAGCGCATGCCCCATGTGGAGACGACCTGTTACATTTGGTGGTGGAATTGATATTACATAGGGATTCTTGCCATGTTTTTTTTCATCCACGACAACACCTTGGCTGTTGATCGCCGATTGGAAGCAGCCCTTCTCTCGCCACATTTCATAAATACGAGCTTCAATCTCAGCATAATTAAACCGTGTTTCTTTTGTCATGACAAACTCCCCGCTTTTGTTATGGCAATGGTCATTTCTTTCTTTTCAATTTGACACACTTCTTGCGCGTCTCCTTGAGGCTTATCTTTCGCCGTAAAATCCAGTGCCAAAGTCTGTTCTTTTATGTAAGCCAAGTTATTTTCAATTGCCTTTTTCACATCACTCATCGCCTGATACTCAACAAAAATACGATCGCTGAGTTTTAAATTGGCAGTCTTTCGCAATTTTTGGACGCGATTAACAACCTCTCGTGCTAAACCTTCTAATATCTGATCTTCGTCTAATGTGGTATCAAGCTCTACTGTAATGTAAGCATCAGACACAAGGTGTTCATGCCCTTTCTTTGGTTTGCGATAAACCATTACATCATCAGCTGTAATAGATTCACCCAAAAGGGTTATGCTATCACCGCGCTCAAGACGAACAACGGCGTCTGTATCTAAGCTCATAATCGCTTTATTCATCTCACCAAACTTCTTACCCAACCTTTTTCCTAAAGCCGCACCATTTGCCTTGGCTGACAATTCAACAAAATCATCTTCATTTGTTAGATACGCTACGGAGCGAACATTAAGTTCCTCTTTGATGTAATTTTCCAAACTCTTTAAATGTTTTAATATTGCAGAATCACGATGTATTATGCTGAGTTTCTTCAAAGGAATTTTTACTTTGAGGTTCTTCTTCTCACGCATATTGCGCACGATAAGAATCACACGTTTTAGAAGATCAACAGACTCCTCTAAATGTTCTCTAATAAGATGTTCTTCGGGCAGGGGAAAATCTTTTAAGTGAACACTTTCGAAATCATCTTTTTGTTCCAAGTTCTCGAAAGTAAGTTCTGCTAAAAAGGGTGTAAAGGGGGCCATCACTGTAGACATCGAATAGAGCACATAATACAATGTATGATACGCCGCATTTTTATCTGCAGAATTATCCTCGCCCCAAAAACGTTTACGATTAAGACGAATGTAAATATTTGTAAGATCTTCAATAAAGGCCAACAAAGCGGGAACAACATTATAAAGGTGATAGTTTGCCATCTCTTTTTCTGTCGTGGCAAGCAATGTTTGCACACGTGAAATAATCCAGTGATCTAAAATATTATCGCCATGCTCATCAGGAGACAAATCACTCTCTGCTGGCGACCAATTATCAATCACAGCATAACTTATAAAAAAGGTATACGCGTTCCACCACTTAAGCAAAATACGTCTTACAATATCTTTCACACCGGTTTCAGAAAAACGTAATTCTTCGGCACGCACGACAGGTGACTGGATCATGTAAAGACGAAGCGCGTCAGCCCCATGAGCATCAAGAATAGATGATGGATCAGGATAATTTTTCAAACGTTTACTCATTTTCTTGCCATCTTCAGCTAGCACCATGCCATTCACCACAACGTTTTTGAAAGGCGCCCTACCAAAAAGAGCTGTTCCTAAAACGACTAACGTATAAAACCACCCACGCGTTTGATCGAGACCTTCAGCAATAAAATCTGCTGGAAATCCTTTTTCAAAGGCTTCTTTGTTTTCAAAAGGATAATGGCACTGTGCATAAGGCATGGCCCCAGATTCAAACCAGCAATCAAGAACCTCTGAAACGCGTTTATACACACCGGATTTTCCTTTAATTTCAATAGTGAGATCATCAAGGTGCTCTCTATGAAGATCTGTGATCTTCTGACCACTGAGTTCTTCGAGCTCTTTAATACTTCCCACACAAATGACATCATCTGTTTCATCGTTTTTCCACAAAGGCAATGGATTGCCCCAATAGCGATTACGTGAAACATTCCAATCACGTGCATTTTCAAGCCACTTGCCAAAACGTCCATCTCTCAAAACCTCAGGAACCCAATGTGTTTCCTTATTTGACTGCAAGAGATCTTCTTTTATTTTTTCAACATTCACAAACCACGCAGAGATCGCGCGATAAATGAGAGGTGTGTCTGATCGCCAACAAAAAGGATAGCTGTGTGTAATGGTGCTTTGTTTAACAACCTTACCTTGTTTTTTCAGCATGGAAATAATTTCTTTATCAGCATCTTTTACATAGCGGCCTTCAAACTCTTTTACGTCAGATGTAAATAAACCGTCGTTATCTACAGGCATAACAATTTCAATTTTGTTTGCCAGACAAACATTATAATCCTCTTCCCCAAAGGCTGGCGCTGTATGCACAACACCTGTACCGTCTTCAGTGGTTACAAAATCAGCCAGCAAAACACGAAAGGCACCCTGCTGAGCATGCGCCGCAAAATAAGACATAAGAGGCTCATAGCGCCACCCTTCAAGATCGCTTCCTTTATAACGCTCGACAACAGTATATTCTTCTTCGTTATGATAATATTCTGATAATCGTGCCTGCGCTAAAATAAAATTCTTATTAGCATCTGGGTCATAAATTTTTACATAATCTATGTCAGGGCCCACACAAAGCGCCAAGTTACTCGGCAGCGTCCAGGGAGTTGTTGTCCACGCTAAAAAGTGTGTGTTCTCTTGATCAAGAACTGTAAATAAGAGTGTAATAGAAGGGTCTTGGACATCACGATAGTTTTGTCCAGCCTCAAAATTTGAAAGAGGCGTGCTCACGGCTGTAGAATAAGGCATCACGCGATAACCTTGGTAAACAAGACCTTTATCCCATAGCTGTTTAAATACCCACCATACAGATTCCATGAAAGAGGGATCCATGGTTTTGTAATCATTTTTAAAATCAACCCACCGCCCTATGCGATTAACTGTTTTTTCCCATTCAGCTGTATAGCGCAAAACAATGCTACGACACTCTTCATTATATTTAGCAATGCCAAATTTTTCGACACCAGCACTACCACTAATCCCCAACTTCTTATCAATCTCATACTCAACAGGTAAGCCATGACAATCCCATCCAAAACGGCGCTCCACACGAAACCCTTTCATGGTCCAGTAACGCGGAATAATATCTTTTAAAATACCCGCTAACAAATGCCCATAATGAGGCAACCCTGTGGCAAAAGGAGGGCCATCATAAAACGTATACATATTATCTAAAGATCGTTGCGCAACACTTTTTTCAAATATTTTGTTTTCATTCCACGTCTTTAGAATTTTTTCCTCTTCTTTAGCAAAATTGATTTGCGTACTGATTTCTTTAAATCCCATTAATAACCTCTGTTTTTTCAAGCATTAAATAGAGTGGCCAAATAATACCACCCGTCCTATATGTCAAAAAATCTACTTAAGAAAGATTGAAAAAAATAAAAACCCGATCTAATAGCATTTTGTCTGTGTCACCCAAAAATACAGTATCGCTTCTTGATAAGCGCAGAAAGCAGCTAACATGCCTAAAATATTAATTATTTGTTCAATTGAGAGAAAAGATTCTGGTCTTTTTGATTTTCTCAAAAACCAAGACTATAATCTTGTCTTCATAACAGCTGATAGCGAGAAAAACGTGGCAACGCTTGATTCTGTTGACCTTATTTTATGCGATATCAACAGGTTAGACAAAAACCCCTTTGAATGTCTTGCTAAAATAAAAGAACATTTTCCACAAAAAACACCTGTAATGATGACCTTTGGTGAAACAGACAATCCCAGCCAACTTATCATACAATCTATTGATGCGGGCTGTGCTGATTTTATTAACCTCCCCATCAATCAAGCCTCTTTCCTCAACAGAGTGCAATCAAGTCTTTTTAAGAGTTATCGTGCTAATATTAGACTTTCTGAAGATAAATTAGAACTCTTTCGCCACCTCATTGATGAATCAAATGATGCTCTTTTCGTCATTGAACCAGAAACCAGCCATTTTCTAGACTGCAACAAAAAAGCTTGTGACAACTTAGGCTATACGCGCAAAGAAATCTTGCAACTTGGCGTCATTAATATAGAAGGTGCCCTGCCAAAACTTGAGCTATGGCAAGAACACGTTAATGCGGTAAAGAAAAATGGTTCTATGTTTTTATTAGGACGTCACATAAGAAAAAATGGAACTAGTTTTCCCGTTGAAGTAAGTATTCGCTATATTGAAACAAAAGATAAAAATTATATTGTTGCCTCTGTTCGTAATGTTGATGAATTAAAAGAATACACAATAGATGCAACCTAATTATTAAGTAAGGAGTTCCCATGACTGTTGCCACGCAAATAAAAAGAGGAAATGTTATTATCCTAAACAATGACCTCTATCGGATTATCAGACTTGAACACATCACGCCAGGCAAAGGCAATGCTATTGTTCATGCTGATCTACGGAACATTCGAACAGGCGTAAAAACAAATCGCCGTTATCGTTCTTCTGAAGACGTGGAAACGGTCGAGGTCTTTAATCGTCGCATGCAATACTTGTATCTCGATGGTGATGTTTATCATTTCATGGATCAAGAAAACTTTGAACAATATGAAATCGCCAAAGAAATGCTTGATGAAACGACCTACTATATTTTACCAGACCACACATATGATGTGATGGTTTATGAAAACAATCCCATTGGGATTGAACTACCACCTAATGTAACCATGAAAATCACAGAAACATCTCCCGTGGAAAAAGGCATTCAAGGAAAAACAAAAGATGCTGTTTTGGAAACAGGCTTAAAAGTCCGCATCCCTCTTTTTTTAGAAGAAGGAGAAAGTATAGTGATTAATACAGAAACAAATGAATACTTGGAGAGAGCTAAGAAATGAAAATTCGAAATCCGAATTTCGAAACTCGAAACAAATCTTAAATTCGAAAAAAAGAAAATCCTAAACCATATTAATTAATGTGTTTCGGATTTTGTGTTTCGGATTTGTTTCGGATTTCGGCTATCGCGTTTCGTGTTTTAAAGTTTTATGAATAAAATTAAGATCATGGATCCTTGCCCTTGTGGTACGGGAATCAATTATGAAAACTGCTGTCAGCCTTATTTGCTCGGTTCAGAAAAACCTGATACAGCTGAAAAACTCCTGCGATCTCGCTACACAGCTTATGTTGTCGGCAACACAGATTATATCTTTGAAACACATCACCCTGAAACCGTGAGCACACTGGACAAACAAGGTGTCATAGAATGGTCAAGAGATTCCAAATGGCTCAATTTAGAAATTATTAAGGTTGATGACTCTTTAAAAAGCAGCGGTGAAACACTTATTGAATTTGCCGCTCAATATTCACAAGAAGGTGTTGTTCACAGACATCGCGAGGTTTCTCTTTTTAAGAAAGAAAAAGACACGTGGTTTTTTTACGACATGAAAAAGAACCCACCCCTTGTAAAAGAAAACAAAATAGGACGCAATGATCCTTGTCCTTGTGGTAGTGGTAAGAAGTATAAAAAATGCTGTGGGTAAAGGGTTAAACGCGTTCCTCTTCACCAATAACCAGCGCGAGAAACATACCGCCAATGGTCGACGCAATAAGAGTTCCTAAAAACCAAACTAACGCCATCGTAAAGGGAATGGGCATAACCGCGTAAGAACCAAAACCCATTGACATGCCCGCTGTTAAACCAAACAAGAAACCGTACTGGAGGGCTGTTGCTTTATTTTTTTCAGCAAAAAAACGGTCATAGATCAGAACAAAAACTAAAGAGCCCACTAAGGTTACAGCGTATGACAAACCTATATTCATTTCTAACATGGGCCGCCACAAGTTTGCTGTTGCTTGGTAGTCTTCAAAAAGCAACATGCCATGCATGACATAATCAATAACTGTCCAAGCAACAAAAATACAAAGCACAGCTAACGCTTGCTTCTTCATACAAACCTCCTATGCCGCGGCATCGTTCCTAACAAGTTTAAGAAATAGAGCCGGGCCATGCCGCGGCATAGTCCCGAGCAAAGTCGAGGGACATAACCTGACATTATTTTAAATAGGACAGGTATTGAGAATTGCCAAGGATTTTTTATTGCTCGATGGGATAAGTACAAAGAGATGCCAGAGAATCAAGGGTGCTATCAAAATATTCTATGAGATAGGGGTTCATCCAATCGGGAAGCGCTATCTTTGTTGCCACTGATTGCCCATCATCTAAGGTGCATAAATTCATGATGGAAGGATCTTCAATGCCTAGAAAACCATTATCTTCTGCAATCCGATCTGCCAACAAACTATAATCATCATAACCTCTTTCCAAAATAATTTCCTCACCAAGTTGTTGTGCTATTTTATAAACACACTCTAATAAAGAATCGCCTGCGTGTAATTGTAAGGTTCCGTGTTCAATGATCATGATGTCCCCCAAAGATGTTTCGCCTAATGTCATTTCTTTCTCTCATTGTAGCATGAGAAAGACAGCCTGAAAAGACTCAAAATACAGGCCCTTGTGGGTTTTGTTAAGTCTTGTTAACCTTTGTTAGAAAACGCATAGCCCTATATTGACGTTTTTTTTCATTTTTTTTATACAACGCTGCGTGATAAAACAGCCCAATTACTTGACACCACAAGGCCTGAAAAAAATCCAAGAAGAATTGCATCTCTTATTGCATGAAGAACGTCCACAACTTGTCAAAACCGTTGCCTGGGCTGCCGCTAATGGTGATAGATCAGAAAATGCTGACTACATCTATGGCAAACGCCGCCTCAGAGAAATTGACCGTCGTATTCGCTTTTTACAAAGCCGGCTTGACTACATAGAAGTTATTGACCCTAAAACCATCACATACCAGCATGTAAGTTTTGGTGCCACAGTAACCATTGTTGATGAAAACAATGTGAGGGCAACCTATCAAATTGTTGGCGCAGATGAAATTGATCCCGATGAAAATAAAATAAGCTGGCAATCACCTGTTGCCAAGGCTCTTATGGGAAAAAAAGAAGGTACTATAACAGAAGTAAAAAAGCCTAAAGGAAATACAGAATTAGAAATTGTAAAAATTGAATATAAATAGCCGCTCTAATGTTTGTTGAGCAAGGCGCTGTGCATACCCCACATGGGCAAGAAGATCGCAAGAGCAAACACAATTACGATACCAAAAATCATGACAAGTAATATTGGTTCTAACATCGTCGATAAGTTTTTTGTAATATGGCTTATTTCCACATCATAGTGCTCTCCCATACTATTAAGCATACTATCAAGAGAACCTGTTTTTTCACCAATGCTTGTTGCTTCCACAATAATAGGCGTGAAATATGTTAGCTTACGCATACTATCCGCAATACTATGACCTTTTTCGACATCTGCTTGCAACACACGCACTTCACGCATAAAAGCCTCATTGCCAATTGTTTCTGCTGTAATGCTCAACGCTTTTGTAACAGGCAAACCACTACGATATAAGCATGCTAAGATGTTTGCAAAACGGGCATTAGCCACCTTTAGACTGAGCGGTCCAAAAATAGGCAGCTTAAAAGTAAAGCGATCAACAAGGAATCGTCCTTTTGGTGTTTTTGACCATTTGTGATAAACAACAAAAGCAACAACAGTTCCAATGAGAAGGACAAGACCATAATCCCGAACAAAGTTACTCGATCCAATGAGTATTTTCGTTGGCAAGGGAAGCTCAGCGCCTAAAGAATCAAACATGCTTTTGAATTTGGGAACAACCAAATACATTAGCGCTGTAATGGCCGCAACGAGAACACCAACAACAATTTTTGGATAGAGCATGGCTGACTTAATGCCCTTTTTCATAGCATAATCTTTTTCCACCACCGATGCCAATTGATCGAGAACCTCTTCCAAAATACCAGCCTCTTCGCCTGAGGCCAACATGTTCACATAAAGATCATCAAATATGAACGGGTGTTTTCCAAAGGCCTTTGCCAAACTAGAACCCTGTTGAATATCCACTTTAATTGTTTCCAGGGCCTCTTTCAAATTGAGACTGCTGCACTGAATAGCGAGCGTTCCCAAAATACTTTCCATACCCATACCCGCGCGAAACAAGGTTCCAAACTGTTTTGTAAACAACATGAGCTCTTCCGCTTTAACACCCTTGGTAAGTTTTATATTCATGGACAAGCCGCCACCAGTGACATTCACAACAATTGGTATAAGGCCTTGTTCGGAAAGCTTGGTCTTAGCAACGATAAGATTATCGGCTTCAATCGTTCCTTGAACCAAGCCCCCCTGCATACTGCGTGCTTTATAAGCATATTTTGGCATATTAGTCTTCAGAGATAACGTGCATCACATCATCTAAGCTCAATAATCCCATTTCAACTTTTATAATCCCGTCATCAAGTAAATTGGGCAAGTTATTATTACGCATGTATTTCATGATTTCATTTGATTCCGCATTATTGTGGATCAGCTTTCTGATATCAGAATTAATGGGAATAAGCTCAAACAAGCCTACGCGACCACCAGCATAACCTGTAAAATTACAATCGTCACAACCTTTTGAGATATAGTTCTTTTTCAGTGGAA
>JAHJDR010000111.1 GCA_018812345.1 bacterium
AGAAAAGGGCTATGGTGATTATTATCCCGACGAAATTCATTGTAGCTGTGGTGGTGATGATGATTGTTCATTAAGCTACGCTAAAATGTAATATTCCCCAAAATCCCTCGACATCTAAGAACAGGGGTTGGGGGATTTCTTTTTTCTTGAGCGGGTAAGAGAATAATGACATGAAGAGAGTATAAAATGGGACGACAAGGAATATATAAATGCAATCAATGCGGAAACGAGTTTGAAGCACAAGAAGGGGGCGGGTTTTATTTTGTTGAATACCGGTGTGTTGATTGTGACTACATCAAATCAATCAATTGGGATCAGACAGTTCCTGCTGATCAATATTGTGAACCCCCAAAAGAAAAGATAGGTGTGTGCAAAAAATGTGGTGGCGAATTAAAAGATGGGCTTAATCCCATGTGTCCCAACTGCAAATCAAGAGATGTGCAAGTTGATGAAGAGAAGATCAGTGTTTTATATGATTAAATAATACGACAGCATAAAGGCCTATTATAATTAATTAACTAATGGAAATTAAAATGAAAATTAACTTAGCTAAAATAAAAAAAACTTTATTTGAAGATAAAATTCAAAAAAAAATAATATATTCTTTTGGTCTTGAGCCACGTATTTATTCAAAACCAGAAGATTTTACTAATGCATTAATTCAGTCTTTAGCGCAAATATCGGTACAGACCCCTCTTAACCAACAATTTAATAACAATGAGGTTTTCAAGGCCGCTGTTAGATCTATTGGAAGCAATTCGAGAAGCTGGGCTGTCTTCAAAAATAATGAAAAGAAAATAAAAGATATTCTTTGTGATTATAATCCAGTCTTGGCAAATAAAAAAATTGATAACAATCAATTTATTCAAGGTAAAATATCTGCTTTATTACCTGGAATAACAACAAAAAATGATACTAAAGCAATCATACGGTGGACGAGGCTGTTATCTGAAAATGATAATTTTTATAGTTATATTAAAAAAACAGGAAATAATATTCAGGAACGTAGTCTAGAAAACAGATTACAACAAGGATTACAGAGAGGTGAATTGTTGCTTTGTTTAGTTTTGTGTTTAAATACTTTGGGTTTTAATAATTGTAGCACGAATGTTTTTCCAGCTACCACTGTTGCCTTAAAAAACAATCTTCCGGGAATGGGTTTTGCATTAACAAGTGAATTTATGAGAAATATGAAATGGGATGGCTTTAAGCCTGACAGACATATTATGAGATTATTTGATTTGTGGATACCCAAAAAGGATGAACAAATTTTCAAGAGGGCAGAAGAGCTAAAAAAAATGTTAGGTATTAGAGGAAAGAATTTTGATAAATTTTTATATTATGCTCTGCTGGGCATATCATTATCACCAAATGATGAAGCTTTATCAATTATAGACAATCATGTATGGCTTCTAGGTGCCTATGTTGAAAAAAAAGGTAAAGAATCAAAAGAAACCTATGTTACATGAAAAAATAGGTGTTTTGAGCCAAATAGGGGTCACTACGGAAAACGGAATTATCCGTACGCTAAGGACAGTTTACCTGAAAATATACAACAAAAACCCAAGCAGAACCGTATCTCATTGTAATTAAAGCTGTTTTTTTTTGCGTTTTTAGCAACGTTTGTAGTAGCTTGACGATGTTATGTTAAATAGGGCGTCAGAGCCAGCAAAGAGACTTTTTTATTGAGAGTGAGTATTCTATGACGAGTGGATTGGTTGTAAATCAAGCATTATCTTTAGCTACACAATTATCTACTACATTGGGAATTGCAGGAGCAGTTACACCTATAGGCGCTGTTGGACATATTAGTAATGCAAGACAGCTAGCCGAACATCATAATCTAGAAATTCCCTGTCTAAGGGATCCTCATTTTGATTTAACTGATGGCTCTTTTGATCGATGGAAAAATGAGGCACCTTTTTTATTACGAGAAGAAATGCGCCCAAGATTTGATGAGGCTTTACAGGGAATTGGGGCAAGTGGAAACATAATTGAGAATTATATCGCAAGTGGTTTGCACGAGGTGAATCTAACTCAAATGATTGGAGCAGGGATTGTAGGACAACGCAGTGTAGGAACACTTCTTAATCAGGTCCTTAATGCAGTACAAAGAGAAGTTGGGAGCAAACCTTCTGGTGCTCTGGTTGAACCAGCACATTACAAAGCAACATCGATTATTGCGCGCCTTGTTCTTTATGGAATTGTTGCTGGTGTTGCTTACGGTGTTACGAGGGAACCAGCACAAGCAGTGGTTGTTGGCTTGGGTGCTGCCACTTTTGTAGAAGTGCTGACAGGAGTTTTATTTAGGGGTACAAAAAAAGAATTTGATCAAAAAGTTATTCAACATCAAGAGGCTTTGGATGATTATCTTGCAAGAGAGGATAAATTCAAAGACCTGATATCAGCCTTACAGCGAAAAATTGAAGAAGTTCAAGCAGCCTCGTCACCCGTAGAACCGTCTCACGCAGATTGGCCTCTGCATACTGAGGCACTGAGAAAACTCGCTATAAAAAGGGTTAGAGGGGGTAATGCCATTGTTGTAAAATCGCTTCAAGATATTAAGGCGTGTCCATATAAGAATGGAAAATACTTGGTAGTTGAATTAAACAGCGGCGAGTTTGAAATCCGATTTCTACAAGGGGATGATTATCATTATAAAAACCTGCTGCCATGGAATGAAAAAATTGTGGGCGCAGGTTATTTTGAATACGACAATGAAGGTTGTTCCTTGCGCCTTAATGGTGCAAGCACATCCTATCAAACATCAATAGACGGTGTCAGAGTTGATGAGTTTGATGAGGCTACAAAAATAGATGTAGCTGAACGTTGCGGCATGAAAGCTGTGTATGAAATTTTTGGGGACATTTTGGGAGATTCGGTGCTCATAGAACCACCTATAGGTTTGGCTCATGCACAAAAGGCACTAAGGAGGTTTGCTATTAGACAACGAGGCGGCAATGCAACTATTATAAGTTCGCTTCAAGATATTCAGGGGCATCCTAATAATACAGACAAATACTTAGTTGTTCAGTTTAATACGGGAGAATATGAAATTCGTTTTCTTAACAGTGATGATCAACATTGTCGCAATGTCATTCCTTGGAACGAAAAAATTGTTGGCGCGGGAAGATTTGAGTATGATCCTACAAACAATATTCTGCGTTTGAATGGCTGGAGTGGCGCTTATGGAACTGACAAAACATC
>JAHJDR010000003.1 GCA_018812345.1 bacterium
GATATAAAATAGCTTTTTTTTCATCTTCAGCTGTTCCATAATAAATTTTAGGACTAAAACCTAATTCCTTTAACTGTTCAAAAACAATCTTTCCTACCATATCTAATGGTTTAATTGCTAACACACTAATTTCTTTATTCTTTTCAATGCCTGCTTTTATTAATAATTCTTTAGCTTTTATTAGATCAAATTCATATTCTTTTACTTGTATAGGATGGAAAAGTTCATTTTCATGGGTTAGTGTTTTTGTGACCTTCCCATTACCACTATAACCATATTTAATAATATGATTCATATTTAAACCTATTCTAAGAGCTTTTCTAACAAGAGGATTTCTCAAAATCCCATTTTTCTTTGTATTAAGCATTAATATTGCGGAGTTATTTACAATTGCCTTATTTGTTTTTACATTCTTTTTCTTTGCTAGTTCTTTAGTATAATGTCCTGGCACCATAGAAACGAAATCCAAATCACCTTCAACTAGTTTATCAACGGCTTCATCAATTGATGAACTAGAAAACAACTCAACATTATCAATGTCAGGTTTCCCATTCCAATATTGTGGATTCGCTTTCAATATTATATTTTGATTTGAATCTCTTTTTACAAAACGATATGGGCCTGTTCCGATGGGCTTTCTCGCAAATATGGCTCTGCCTACTTCTTTATGATAGTTAGGTGGCAAAATGTGTCCGGCTGTTGCTAGACGATATGGCAAAAGAGAATCAGGCTGAGATAGTGTTATTAATACTTTATATTCATCTGTCTTTTTGACGCCACTTATCGGACCCCAATAAAATCGGTTATCTATTTTTTCTTTTGGATCAAGAAGTTTCTGTATTGTAAAAACAACTGAATCAGCATTAAACTTTTCTCCATTGTGAAATTTTACATTTTTTCTAAGTTCAAAAACATAATTTTTAGTATCTACCTGTTTCCACTCACTAGCTAAGCCTGGTTTTAAATTTCCGCTAGAATCAATATACATCAAAGTATCAAATATCTGATTAATATAATTTGTGATTAATTCTGTCCCTGAATCGTGTGGGTGCAACGATACCGGCGCTTGAGAAGATATATTGGCTCTGATTTTATTTGGGCTAGCAAATACATCTATAGAAATCAAGCATGTCAAAACAATCAAAGTAATAATGATTTTTTTTTGTGTCATTTTATTTTTAAAGCTGTTCCAATACTTTCTCTACCAAAAAATCCACATAACGAGCATAAATATCATTACCATTCTCAACAGAAGCTCCTTTAGGATCGCCGAGAATGCCATTGCTTGTTAAGGCTGGCATTCCTTTTTCAAAAATTGTGTTTATTGCGTCTTCGTCAATTTTGCCAGAATAACCAGGTTCAAATTTATCTGTTCTTACTTCTGCTTCACTTGTTGCCATAACAAGCGATGTTTCATCATGACCAGCATGGTCATTTATTATATGTTCTAGTCCTAACAAATCTGTATACCCAACTATTTTTAATTCCGGATGCTTTTTTGTGTAAAGCTCAATGCACTCTTGTGAACTTGCGTAGTTTCCACCATGATAAGGTAACAGAATAATCGTTTTGAAACCATGTTTTATAAGGCTATCAAGATAGTCACAAATCACAGCCTTCAATGTATCTTCAGAAAGACTTACCGAACCAGCAAATGCCAAATGATGTTTAGAATAACCAACATTAATTGTTGGTGCTTGTAAGGTATTGCCCAATTTCTTCGCGAATCTATAAGCCACCTCTTCCCCAATTAGTGTATCTGTTTTCAAAGGAAGATGCGGTCCATGTTGCTCTGTTGACCCCAAACTAAAAACAACCCTATCAAAACCATTCTCAATAGAAGCCTTAATCTCAGGCCATGTCATGTCTATGAGTTTTACTTTATTGTCTATTGTAGTCATTTTGTACCTCTTTCGGATTAGTGTCCAGTGTTCTGTGCTCAGTGTCCAGTGGAGAATTAGTACCGGAGTGCCTGGGTGCCAGTGTGCCAAAGTAATAGTAATCCACTTTACTCTGGAACCCTGGAACTCCGGAACCAAAAATTCCCCATAGTTCCAAAACACACCCACCCCACGAGTGTCTCGACTGTCTCGATTATCCCGATAGCACGATAGCACGATAGCACGATAGCTCGACAACACGATAGCGCGCTAGCTCGCAAAAAACGGCGGTTCTTTCCCCACAACACCCTTAATCCACGGCATAGGAGGAAAATCATCTTTCGAATAGCCTGTAGCTAAATAAATATTCTCAAATCCTTGTTCAAAATATTCCTTGGCCAAATCTTCACCTTTAACATCATCACCAAGTTGTGAGTCAATATAGAGTGGGGTTGTTTTATCAATTTCCTTACTATCACTGATAAAATCTGCAGGATCAGCATAGCAGCGTATGGTTTTACCGTATCGTTTGGCAATAATTTTCCAGGAGGTGTGGACTAGGTAGTCGTCGTCTATCAAAATTGCATCGCAATTTTGATCGGTTTTCGGTTCTAGGTTTTCGGTTATCGTATATTCATCTTTTTCAACAACCGATAACCGACCACCATCTTTGTCGTTGTCCATTGTCAGTTGCCCACTATCCGTGTTTTTTTCTTCAACGACAACCGATAACCGACAACCTATAACCGAGATAGGAACAAACCCCGCCAAATTCTTAGGCAACAATTTCACCCCAAGCCTAGCACATTCACTCCGAATATGTTCTTCTTCATAGTGACTGGTAACGAGTATAGCGTTTTCTTTTATATTTAATTCCTTGATCACTTGAAGGCCTGTTTTATCGCTACCTAGCAATTCGTAATCAAAGAGAAACAGTTTTTCTGC